>JAEEUO010000166.1 GCA_016286935.1 Bacillota bacterium
GGAGGCCGATCAGAACGATCAGAACAACGAGCACGACGATCGTCGCGATCCAGATTGCCAGAAACCGTTTTTTGCCTTTGGGGGTATTCACATCCGGTACCTCATTTATCTAAAAAAGTATAGCAGTTTTCCGGCGCGATTTCAAGGGAATCTCCCCGCGGAGCGAAAGCGCCCCGGCCGTTGGGCCGGGGCGCGCGGTCATGGTCCGTGAAACGCGCGGCAGCGAAGCCGCGGTCTACCGGTGGTCCTCCGTCACGACGCCGTCGCGGAACGCCTGGAGGAGCACCTTCAGGTCGTCGATGCGCGTCTGGAGTTCCGTGCCGATGTCGGTGTCGGCGATCTTCTGGGGCTTCGAGCGGCGCTCGAACACGACCGACGAGGACGCGATGTCGTAGTTGTTGCGGACCGCTTCGGCGTGGCCGACGAACGGCTGGTGGGAAACGATCCGGTAGCAGTTCTCATCGTAGATCAGCGTATAGCCCGCGATGCCGGACGTCGACTGATAGGCCTTGCAGAATCCGCCGTCGATGACGATGAGCTTGCCGCCGCCCTTGATCGGGCTCTCGCCCTTCTTCGCCTTGACGGGGATGTGGCCGTTGATGATGTGGGTGTGATCGCCTTCGAGGCCGAATTCCTTCAGCAGCATCTCGCAGACGACCGGATCCTGGTAAAGCGTATAGTACGGGTTCTTCGGCTCCGTCCACGCGCTCTCGTCCTTGATCAGGCGGCGCTCGAACGTCGTCATCCGGTCACGGCCGAAGATCGGGCTGTTCCGCCCTGCCCAGAGGAACCACAGGAAGTCCATGCCGAGCTCGCGCTCCTTCGTTCCGGGCTTGAGGTAATACGCCTGGCGCGCGGCCTTGTCGGCGTAATCGAAGAATTCCTTGCCGGCGCGGTCCTTACCGCCGAGCTGGAAGTGCATCAGCTCGCCTTCCGCCGTCATCGGGACGCAGCCGTGGAACAGGAGGTTGCCGTTGTGGATCTTGTAGAGGCTTCCCTTCGAATAGAGGAAGCGGACGTGGCGCTGGAGCTTCTCGCTGCGGCGGAACGAAGCCGTGAGCTGGTCGATGACGTCGCTCTCCTCGTCGGTCAGCTTGTACGGGTCGGCCGGGTCCACGGTCGGGAAGTCGCAGTCCTCCAGCGGCCAGACCTTGCCGCCCGCCTCGACGGTCTTGTTTTTGTAGTCGATCTTGTCGAGCAGGAGGCGGTCCTCCATTCCGTATTCGGGGTGGCGGAGGATCTTCTGGCCCTCGAGTTTGAAGAGGATGACGGTGATCGCTTTGTGCATCCGGGCGGACAGGAGCTTGTCCTTTTCGGTCGCGTGCTCGTCGCCGACGAGCTTCACCGCGAAGCGGGACGTGTCGCAGTCCTTGTAGACCTCGTTCGCGAAGACGGAGAGCGGGCGGAGGGAGATGCCGTAGCCGGTCTCGACGACCTCGAGGTTGTTGTAATGGATCGAGTTCGAAAGGACCGTGGCGACGAGCGTGCGGCTGCCGGACGCGGCGCCCATCCAGAGGATGTCGTGGTTGCCCCACTGGATGTCGACGCTGTGGTAGTCCATCAGCGAATCGAGGATGATGTCGGCGCGCGGTCCGCGGTCGAAGATGTCGCCGACGAGGTGGATGTGGTCGACGGCCATGCGTTTGATGACCTCGGCGAGCGCGATGATCAGGCTCGGCGCCTGGCCGATGTCCGTCACGGTGCGGATGATGTTTTCGAAGTAGTCGTGTTTGTCGGCGTCCTCGTCGCGCGTGTTGATCAGCTCTTCGATGATGTAGGAGTGGTCCTTCGGGAGCGCCTTGCGGACCTTCGACCGCGAGTAGCGGCCGCTCATGTGGCGAAGGACGAGGACGAGGCGGTGGAGCGTGATCCGGTACCATTCGTCGCGCCGTTCGTCGCTGTCGAACTGGATGTCGTACAGCTTCTCCTCCGGGTAGTAGATCAGCGTCGCGAGCCGGTCGAGCGCCGTACGGGTCACGCTGTTCGCGAAGAGATCGTCGAGCGTGTCGCGGATGACGCCGGAACAGGAATTCAGGATGTGGAGGAACGCTTCATATTCGCCGTGGACGTCGGAGATGAAGTGTTCGCAGCCCTTCGGCAGATTCAGGATCGCCTGGAGATTGATGATCTCCGTGCTCGCGGCGTTGACGGTCGGATACTCGCGCGAGAGCATCTTCAGGAAGTGGATCTGCTGGGCGGTATAGGTTTTTCGCGTTGCCATGACGGCCTCCTTGCGGAATGAAGAAAAAACAGGGATCTCGGTTCAACGGACGAACCTTTTCTAAGCATGATTATATCGTATCGCGGATCGTACTGACAACCCTATTTCACGCTGATGACCGAGCCGGCCGTCGCGGCGAGCGACCCGACGATCACGAGGATCTGGAACGGGAGCGTTCCCCAGCGGCCGCAGATCGCGGACGATCCGATGCGCCTGCGGGAGCGGTTGTAGGCGAGGATGATGCCGAGGCCGGTCAGGACCTGGATCACGCCGGCGATGCGCGCGAGGCCGACGAAGGACTGGAGGCGGAAGATCGCGATCAGAAGGCACGGCAGCGACGCGAACAGCCACGCGAGGCGGAGGTTCCAGCCCGTCTGTTCGGCGATGATGTCGCGCATGTTCAGCGTGTTCGCCCAGAACGACGTCGAGAGCGCCAGGAGCGAGAAGACGTAGCCGACGACGCTGACCCAGCCGCCGAGATGCGCGGAGAGGTCGACGAGCGCGCCGTTCTCGGAGATCGCGGAGCCCGCGCCGATGAGCGTCATGAACGTGATGAGGATGATGATCGCGACGTTGACGCCCGTTCCCGCGGCGATTGCCTTCGTGATCCGCTTCCGGTCGCCGTTCAGGCCCTTCACGACCTGGGGCACGGACATGACGGCCGACAGCGCGAACGAGATCATGCTGTAGAGCGCGAGCACGTTCGACGCGGCGATGAACTTCGACGGCAGAGCGCTCGTTTCGGAGCGGAACGTCGCGACGAGCAGGATCGCCACGACGGCGGCCATCGCGATCACCGAATACTTCTCGCAGACGCCGACGATCTTCATGCCGAAGAAGACGACGGCAGCCGCGGCGATGAAATAGACGACCATTCCGAGCCGTTCCGGGACGCCGAGCCAGCCGGAAAGGACGGCCGCCGAGCCGGTGATGAAGCTCGAAACGTTCGCGATGACCGAAAGGCCGAGCAGTCCGAACGCGATCCACGTCGCGATCTTCTTGAGTTTCCCCTTGAAGAGCTCGTTTTCGAAGCATTTGATGAACTGGGCGCCGCCGTTGTTCAGCGACAGCTCCGCGATCATCACGTGGAGCAGGAGATTGACCGCGTAGGCGAGTACGACGATCAGAACGAACGTCAGCCAGCTGTTCCGTGACGCGAGGAACGGAACGGCAAGGATGCCCGAGCCGACGCCGTGGCCGGTGCTGATGCCGATCGCCTCGGTCATCGAGAGCCGGGCTTCGCTTTTGATTTCTTTCGTTTCTGACATGGAAGAACCCTCTTTCGTCCGGCCCTGGGACGGCCGGTTCCGTTCTTATCATACCATGGATCCGGGAATAAGAAAACACGCTCCCG
>JAEEUO010000167.1 GCA_016286935.1 Bacillota bacterium
TGAAGCAGAAGCTTTTCCGGCTGTATCGACTGTAGAAGATGATGACGATATGCCGAATGAGATCGACTTTTCAGACGCGATGCCGAATCCGTACGCGAAGGTTTTGAAGCAACCGATCACGATCCGGCTTCGAATCGGCACGATCGTCTATTTCAAGGAAGAAGCGGAGCGACTTGGCATTCCGTATCAAACGCTGATCAATCTGTATCTGGATGATTGTGCGGCGAACGAGCGCAAACTTAGGTGGGATTGAGCAAGGGCCTTTGACAAACGGCTGGAGGCGCGGTAAAATGAAGAAAAAGGAGGGTTTTGTCATGGAAGTGAAGTTTTACAAGTGCAAACACTGCGGCCAGATCGTCGCGATCGTGAAGAAGACCGGCGTACCGGTCGTCTGCTGCGGGGAGGCGATGGAGGAACTCGTGCCCGGCACGTCCGACGGCGCGTACGAAAAGCACGTTCCGGTATGGACGGTCGAAGGGGACAAGGTCGTCGTCGAGGTCGGCTCCGTCGCCCACCCGATGCTCGAGGCCCACTACATCGAATGGATCGCGCTCGAAACGGCTGCCGGCGTCCAGATCAAATATCTCAAGCCCGGCGAAGAGCCGAAACGGTGCTTCCGCATCTGCGAAGGCGACGAGGTGAAGGCCGTCTACGAGTACTGCAACCTCCACGGCCTCTGGAAGGCGTAAAATCGCCCCGTACAGCGACTTTTTGCGCAAAGTCGGGTCAGATATCGAAACGACGAAACCGCCGCGGAAAACGGCGGTTTTTCTTTGCGCGCAAAAGCCTCTTGAAAAAAGAACAGATGTTCGCTATACTGTAACCGCACGGCCCCAAACGTGCGCGGAAGCGGCCGCGAAGAGCGGCGGAAAGGAAGAAGCGTATGGACAGGGCCTATCTGTGCATCGATCTGAAAAGCTTTTACGCGTCGGTGGAGTGCGTCGCGCGGGGACTCGACCCGATGACGGCGGACCTCGTCGTGGCCGACCCGGATCGCGGCGGGGGAACGATCTGCCTCGCGGTCTCGCCTCATCTGAAGGCGCTCGGCGTGAAGAACCGCTGCCGCGTGTTTGAGATCCCGAAGAATATCCCGTATATCATGGCGACCCCGCGGATGCAGCTCTACATCGACACGGCCGCCGCGATCTACGGAGTCTATCTGAAACGGATCGCTCCCGACGATATCCATGTCTACTCGATCGACGAGGCGTTTTTCGACGTCACGCCGTATCTCGGCACGTACCGGACGACGCCGCGGGAGCTCGGCCGGACGCTGACGGAGGACGTGTTCCGCGAAACGGGGATCCGCGCGACGTGCGGGGTCGGGACGAACCTCTACCTCGCGAAGATCGCGCTCGACATCCTCGCGAAACACTCCCCGGACTTTATGGACGAGTTGACCGAGGAAACGTACCGCGAACGGCTGTGGGACCACCGCCCGTTGACGGACTTCTGGCGGATCGGGCGCGGAACGGCAGCGACGCTCGCCCGCTACGGGATCGACACGATGCGGGGGATCGCCGGAGCCGACCCGGAGCTGCTCTTCCGGCTGTTCGGGATCGACGCGGAGCTCCTGTACGACCATTCCTGGGGCCGCGAAACGTGCACGATGGCCGACATCAAAGCCTACCGCCCGAAGACCCGGAGCCTCTCGACCGGCCAGGTCCTGATGCGCGACTATACGTTCCCGGAGGCGCGGCTCGTCGTCCGCGAGATGGCGGACGCGCTTTCCCACGACCTCGTCCGGAACGGGCTCGTGACGGGCGGCGTCGTGCTGTACGTCGTCTATTCGGCCAAACTCGGCCTGCCGCCCGTCCGCGGAACGGCCTCGTTTCTGACCGCAACGAACAGCGTGCGGGAGATCGTGCGCGGCGTGACGGAGATCTACGAGCGCGTGACGGACGCGCGGCTCCCGGTGCGGCGGCTGAACCTGACGGCGATCGACGTGGCGGCGGCGGACGCGCCGCGCCAGCTCACGATCGGGGAACTCGTGCTGCGGAACGAAGCGGCGGATCGCGGGCGGAGCGGACCGGACGATCCCGCCTCGCTCTTCCGCGCGGAGCGGGAGCGCGAGCGCGACCGCCGCGAACAAGAAGCGATCGTCGCGATCCGCAAACGCTACGGAAACAACGCGCTTTTGAAGGGAATGGACCTTGAGGAGGCCGCGACGACGCGCGCCCGAAACGGCCAGATCGGAGGTCACCGGAAATGAACGGGGAGGATCGGAACGGCGTCCGGCCGGACACCGGCGGAAGCGCCGAAAAACCGGATGACGGCCGCCACCTGATCGCGCGGCCGAAGATGTCCCGCGAAAACCGCGCGAAGCAGTTCGCGCCGTTCGCGGCGTTGTCGGGCCTTGCGGCGGCCCTGCTCGCGAAGGAATTCGAGGTGAGCGAGGCGGCGGAAACGGTCCGGACGGAGGCGGAGGACGCCCCGCCGTGACGTATGCCTCAAATACTCTTTGACAACACTGTGACCGCACGGTATTATGCCAAATGTAGCGGGAGAAGAATCGACCCGGCAACCAGAAGACATCACAGGGGAAACAAAGGAAACTTAGTATGGAACGGGCAACAGATCATTACGTTTTTCATTACGCGGAACATAGCACGGCTGAAAGAGATATCATTCAGATCTCCTCGCTTCAGGAAGAGTGTTACAGCTTTATCAGTCAATGCCTGGGCACAGAAGCAAACGGAAAGATACACTACCATTTTTATGAAACGCCGGAGGAGGTCGGAAGCCAATACGCCGCGGTCCATGACAATGACGACGATGAACCGTGCAACGGTTTTGCGCTCCCGGAGAGCATGAGCAGGGACGGCTTGAACCATATTTATGCTGTTTACAGCGATCGGGTCAAGTGCATCGGGTTCCATGAAGACGCGCACATTATTTCCTATTCGCTCGGAAGACCGGTCTCGAAGTTTATCCGGGAAGGGCTGGCGATGTTTTTTGACCGCTACTGGTGGGGAATCGATAATTATTCCTGGACAAGATGGTATCTGGAACAGGGAAAATTGCCGTCTGTAAATGTGCTGTTCCAAAACGAATCCTTCAATGCGTATGACGACACGACGGTTTATCCCATTGCGGGTGCGTTTACGTCATACTTGATCGAACGTTACGGAATGGAACTTTATATCGAATTCTATAAATCATGCAAAGACAACGCGGAACACGCGTGCGAAGCGGTGTTTTCCGTGCCGCTTGCCGAGATGGAAATGAGATTTACCGACCATATAAAAATGTTCCGACTCCGTGAAGAGATACGCGATCTCTTAGAACAGGACACAAAGAATCAATAGCGAAAACCCGTCGCCTGAAGAACAGTCGGTTTCACGCATGAATGATTGACAACGATGAAACCGTACTGTATCATAACGATAGAAGGGCGCTGCCGGTAAACGGTACGACTCCTTAAGTGTTAAAAGATTCTAAAAGAACCCGTCACTTGCCAGAGTGGCGGGTTCTGCGTTTTATCATAATCGTAAGCGTCCATCTCTTTAGGATGTGCCACGTATACGTAAACCACATAGACTTCACCTCCTTTCCTTCAGGATCGGAAGTTGAGT
>JAEEUO010000168.1 GCA_016286935.1 Bacillota bacterium
TATTGTTCCGGGAGGCGCTTCATGTGCGCGATCTGGTCGTCGGCCGTCACGCGGCGGCCGTTGAGGTAGTACGTCTTCGTCGCGGCGTCATACATCTCGCTCGCGGCGCAGTCGAACGCGAACGCGCACTCCTTCGTATAGCCGCAGGCGTCGATCGCTTCCTGGATGAGGTCGAGGCAGACCTCCGGGTCCTCGGACGGCGCGACCCAGCCGTAGGAGCGGCCGACGAGCGCCTCGCCGTAGTGCTTTTCGATCACCTTGCCGAGCTTCTGGAAGACCTTGACGGCGATCTCGACGGCGCGGTCGATCGTTCCGGCGCGGAAGGGCATGACGATGAATTCGTTGAAGGCCTGGGTGATCTTCCCGTTCCTTCCGCCGTTGATGACGTTGAAGCTCGGGATCGGGATGATCCGGAGCGGGCCCTTCGCCATATACTCGTAGAGCGGCTTTCCGGCGGACGCGGCGGCGGCGCGGAACGCGGCGATCGACGTCGAATAGATCGCGTTTCCGCCGAGGACGTGCTTGTCGTCGGAGCCGTCGAGCGCGATCATCTTCCGGTCGATCGCCTCCTGGTCGGTGACGTCCATTCCGACGAGCGCGGGCGCGATGATCTCGTTGACGTTGCGGACGGCGTTCCGGACGGAGAGGCCGTCGTATTCGTTCGGGTCGTTGTCGCGCAGGACGACGCATTCGTACGCGCCGACGGAAGAGCCGGTCGGGGCGGCGCCCGTTCCGACCGCGCCGCCCTCGGTCACGACGTCGACCTCGACGAGAGGCCGGCATTTGCAGTCGATGAGCTGGCGCGCGTGGACGCTTTTGATCGTTGTTTTCATATTATATCTCCTTCGCTGGGACGTAGAGGATGTTGAGATCGCAGAGGTTCGTTCCGGTGTTGCCGGTGAAGACGGTGTCGCCGATCGCCCTGAGCGCCTCGTAGCAGGCGTGGCCGCGGAGCGCCGCGTAGACGTCGACGCCTTTCGCTTCGGCCGCCGCGAGGCTCGCCGAGTCGGTCAGACCGCCCGCGACTGGCGTCGTGCCGTCGGTGCCCTCGGAGTCGATCGAGAGCATCGCCGCGCCGGGCGCTTTGGCCGCCGCGATCGCGAACGACAGCGTCAGCTCCTGGCCGGGGCCGCCGTGGCCGGTGATCGCGCGGTTGTCGAGGATCTTCGTCGTCGTTTCCCCCGAACTCAGGATCACGCACGGCGCGGGGAACGGGTTTCCGAACGTCTGGATCTCGCGCGCGATCGACGCGAAGACCGTGCCGGCGTCCTTCGATTCGCCCTCGAGGAACGACGTCAGGATATACGCGGGGATGCCCATCTCCTCCGCGGCCTTCTTCGCGTAGAGGCACGAATCGGGCAGCGTGTTGAGCAGGTAATACGTGTTTTGGGGGAACGCCTTCGGCGTCTCGCCCTCCGGCCCGGCGTTCATCAGATAGTCGACGACCTTCTTCGGAAGGCGGTCCGCGACGTCGTAGTTGCGGATGACGTTCCGCGCGTCCTCGAGCGTCGTCTGGTCGGGGCCCATCGGCGTTCCCATATAATGCGCGTCGGGTACGGAGATATCGCCGGTCGGGGGCTTCCCGACGGCGTCGGAGATGCCGAAGCCGATCAGCTCCGCCCCGCGCGCGGCGATGCGTTTCGCGAGCATCCCGCCGTTCATCTGGGAGATGTGGCGGCGGATCGCGTTGATCTCGTAGATGTTCGCGCCGGATTTGAGCATGACGTCGGTCACGTCGATCTAGACCTGAAGCGTCAGGCCGTCGATCGGGCAGCTCATCAGCGCGGAACTTCCGCCCGAGATCACGACGATGAAGAGGTCGTCCGGGCCTGCGCCGTCGACGAGCTTCAGGATCTCTTTGCACGCGCGGAGGCCCTCCTCGTTCGGGAGCGGGTGGCCGCCGACGTAGACGTCCGTCCGGCGGAAGATGTCCGTCGGCTCCGCGATCTTGACGATGACGATGCCCTTCGTCAGGCGGTCTCCGAGGATCTCGTCGATCGCCATCGCCATATGGTTCGCGGCCTTTCCGGCGCCGATCAGGTACACGTTGCGCTTCTTCGAGAGGTCCCAGCGCTTTTCGCCGACGCAGAAGCAATCGCCGTCCATCCGGGCGATGGACTTGATGCGTGCGCGGCCGTCGAGGCGCTCGAGCGTCTTTTCGGTGATGTCGAGAACGATCCGGCGGCTTTCGACGTCGCCGTGGGAGAGCAGTTCTTCGCGGTTGCGGATCTTCAACGGGGGACCTCCATCTGTCCGGCGGCGCCGGACGGCTTTTCGTAACGGCTCCGGCGGTATTCCAGAGGCGTGCAGTGCATTTCTTTCTTGAAGCAGGCGATGAAATAGCTGCTGCTTTCGAATCCGGTCTGGAACGCGATCTCCGAGATCGGGAGGTTCGTGTAGAGGAGCAGCTTTCCCGCCTGGTGGATGCGGTACGTGCGGAGATAGGAGAACGGAGAGATCTGGTCCGTTCGCTGAAAGACGCGGCAGCACTCCCCGCGGCTGATGTGGGCGGCTCCGGCGATGGCGTCGAGCGTGACGCGGTGCATGTAGTTCGTGTGGATGAACTGCTTGAGCATCCGGACGCGCTGCTGGTCGGAGAAGGTGGTCGGAGCGGTCCGCTCGGTCTCGGTGCGGTTGTTCTCCGCGAGGATGCGCCAGATCCGGCAGAGGCATTCCTTCAGGGCGAGCTCGTACCCGTACGCGCGGTTGTTCCAGACCGTTCCCATCTCGAGGAGCGTATCGAGGATCGCGCGGTGCCACGGTTCGCTCCGGAGCGGGATCACCGCGAGCTCGGCGTTCTCCGTGATCGGGAGGATGTAGTCGCGGGTGATGGCGTTTCCTTCGCTTCCCGCGATGAGCCCGGGTTTGAAGTTCGCGCAGAGGTACCGGCTCTCCGGGTCGGATGTCGAAACGACCTCGTGGAGCACGCCGCTGTTGAGGAAGATGCCTTCCCCCTCCCGGAGCAGGAAGCGGCCGGAGGGCGTTTCGAACAGCGCGTCGCCCTTGATCATGCGGAGGATCTGGACTTCGACGTGCCAGTGGCGGATGTTCAGACAACCCGGATCGCTCACGACCTGTTCGTCCATCGAGAACGGGAAGTCGGTCGTTCCGTGCTGGGTCAGTTCCTGGAGCGCGTCGTCGACGCGGATCGGTCTTGTTTCCATCGGTTCGTCTCCCCGGAGGATCCCGCGGCGGCCGGGTCCGGCAGCCGCACGAAACAGCATTTGTTCGGCGTCATTATAAAAAATGAGTGCGTACAAATCAAGCGGCTGATATGAAAAAGATGCGCATTTTACACGGATGAGCAATATTATGATATTAAAATCTTGCGCAAGGATTTTCGTTTCGATTTTGCTATTTCCGGCCGGACGCCGGCAGTTCGAAGCATAAAAAAACCGTCCCGCGGCGGCGCATCGCACGAAGAAATGGGAATAAAAGGGAATGATTCAAAATAATAGTTGAACGATCTGCCCGCTTCCGCTACAATAGGAATGCGACAACAGATGCGAAACGCAACAGGAGAGACGGATGGACGGGAGCGCGATTGACAGAACAGAAGGAAC
>JAEEUO010000169.1 GCA_016286935.1 Bacillota bacterium
GAGGTCGGGCGCCGTGATCCGCCCTTTGATGATGAACAGCGCGCCGACGACGACGACGGTGATGTACATCATGCCGTCGAAGAAGCGCGTCGTCGTGTGGAAGCCCGCGAACACCCGGTACCATTCGTTCTTGATGTTGAAGAAGGCCTCGTTGCTCTGCTCGAACTTCTCCTGCTCGATCTCCTCGTTCGCGAACGACTTCACGACGCGCGTCCCGAGCAGCGAGTCCTCGAGCCGCGCGTTCATCTCGCCGACGAGGACGCGGCGCTTCTTCGAAGCCTTCCGCATCCGCTTCCGGAAGAGGATCGTGCAGACGATCATCACGGGGATGAGCAGGAAGATCACGAGCGTCAGAAGGAAGTCGTAGCGCGAGAGCACGACGAACGCGATCACCATCTTCAGCGTCGCGATCAGGTACTCCTCGGGGCAGTGGTGCGAGAACTCGGTGATCTCGAACAGGTCGTTCGTCACGCGGCCCATGATCTGGCCGATCTTCGTGTTGTCGAAATAGCTGAACGAAAGCTGCTGGAGGTGGCTGAAGAGGTCGCTGCGCATGTCGCGCTCGATCGCCGCGCCCATCATATGGCCCGTGTAGCTCATGAAGTACTGGGCCGCGACGTCCATCACGCGGAGGCCGATGTACAGGAGGCCGAGCCGCAGAACGAACGTGACCGTCAGCGACGCGATGTCGTTCACGGCCGTGTTCGTGATCTCGCGCACGATGACCGGCAGCACGAGGTCGCACGCCGACGTCAGAGACGCGCAAAAAAGATCGAGCACCAGGATCCCGACGTACTTGCGGTAGTACGGGAGCAGGCGCCGGATCAGGACGGAATTCTTCATCGACCGCTCGTCTTTTTCGTTCATTTCGTGAATATCACCTTCAGCATGAATTTCGGGAGGGCCATCATGCGCCCGATGCGCGAGGGCTCCTGAATGAGCCGGTACAGCCATTCAAGGCCGTGTTTCTGATAGAATTCGGGGGCGCGCTTCGCCGTGCCCGCCCAGACGTCGAGGCTTCCCCCGACGCCCATCGCCGCCTTGACGCGGAGGACGTCCTTGTGGCGTTCGACGAACTTCTCCTGTTTCGGCGAGCCCATCGCGACGCAGAGGAAGTCCGGCTTCGTCTCCGCGATCGCCTTCGCGAGTTCGTCCTCCTCCTCCGCCTTGAAATAGCCGTCGTGGGTGCCGCAGATCACGAGGCCCGGATAGACGGCCTCCATCTTTGCCTTCGCCGCCTCCGCGACGCCCGGCTTCGCGCCGAGCAGGTAGACGCGCCACCCCTCCTTCGCGGCCATCTCGAGGATGTCCGACAGGAAATCGACGCCCGTGAGGCGCTCCTCGAGCGGGTCCTTCAGGATCCGCGAGGCGTACACGAGTCCGATGCCGTCGGGGATGACGAGGGACGCGTTTTCGAGGATCCCGCGAAGCTCCGCGTCCTTCCCCGCGCTCATGATGATCTCGGGGTTCGGGGTGACGATCATATCGGTCCCGCCGGTCTCCATAAACCCGCGGAAGGCGCGGATCGCCTCCGCGCGGTTGACCTTGTCGACGTCGATGCCGAGGATGTTCAGTTTCGGGAGCGTGTTCGTGGACATCGGTTTCCTCCGGTCGGTTCTCAGACTAATACAGGCAGCAGATGATCTTCGCCGCTTCGCCGCGCTTCACGGGATCGAGCGGCCGGAGCCGGCCGGCGTCGCCCGTGATGACCTTCTGGCCGACGAGGCTGCGGACGTACGGAAGCGCCCAGCCGGAGACCTTGTCCGCGTCGGTGAAATCCATGTCGGACTCGGCGTAGCCCTTGTCCTGGATCCGCCCGATCATCGTCATGATCCCCTCGCGCGAGAGGAGCGAGGCGGGCAGGAACGACACGGTCCCGTCGCCGTTCTCGGAGCCCTGGATGATGCCGAGGGCGTACATCGCCTTCGCGGCCGGAAGCGCCCAGTCGGCGATCTCGGCCGTGTCGCTGTACGGCAGGACGACGTCGTCATACTTACCCATCACGCCGAGCCAGCGCGCGAGCATGACGGCGATCTCCTGGCGGTTCATGTAATCCTCGGGGCGGTAGACGATGCCGTCCGGCGTCTCGCTGCCCTCGGAGAGATGCTGCTGGTAGAGGTAGTTCGCGTAGCTTTCGGACCAGTGTCCGGCCGTATCGATGAACGGGATCTCCGCCGCGTAGACGCCGCCCGATTCACCGGTGCCCTCTTCGCTCTCGTCCTTCGGCTCCGCCGGGAGCGTCAGGAAGACGCGGCTGAGGTTGCCGGAGAGGTCGCGGACCGTCGCGGAGACCTGGTGGTCATACGCGTCCGCCGCGGGAAGAACGGCCGTGAACGACTGTCCTTCGAGGGAGTAATTCACCGCGAGCGGCTTGCCGTCATACGTCACGGCAACGCGCGACGCGGGGATCTCGCCGTCCATATCGTCCGAGACGAGGCCGGTGAGGTTCCGCCCGTCCACGGACAGCAGAACGACCGGCGCGTCATGATCGACGTATTCGCCGCGGCTCGACAGGATCTGGTCGACGTAGACCGTTCCCTTCGAAGCGCCGCCTTCCGTACGGGTGATGTTCAGGTTCGTAAAGGTCCTCGCGGATACGGGGACCGGCAGCCGGATCTCCTTCCAGCCGGTGAAATCAAGCTTCCCGGCGCTGACCGTCGAAAGGCCGACGAACGTGCCGAATTCCGCGGAGATCTCGTTGCCGGATCCGTCGCCGTACACCCAGAAGCTGAGGTCCGTCGCGTTTTCGACGAGGAGCATGTTGAACGGCAGGAACGCCGACGCGCCGTCCTGTGTCAGATCGAAGTCATAGCTGAGCGCGAGCGAGCTCTGGCCGAAGCGCACGAACTCGCGGTTCGTCGAGAGGACCGACGCCTCGACGCCCGTTCCGACGCGGCCGTCAAACGAACGGTCCTGTTCGAAATCGGCGAGGAGGAAGCCCTCCGGAACGACCTTGACGTCGAGCGACGCTTTCGTATCGCCGAAGGAGCAGACGACCGTCCCTTCGCCCGTAAAATCGTAGGCTTCGAGAACGCCCTCCGGGGAGACGGTGCCGATCGGGCCGTTGACGCTCCATTCAAAGGACGTATCGGACGCGACGACCTCGAGGCCGTTTTTGAACGCCTTCGCGGTCAGGTCGACCTTCCCGCCGGCCTTCAGGGTGATGCTGACCGGCTCGGTCCCCGCCGCCTGGTTCAGGATCGTGATCGCGTCGACCTTGTCGGTGACCGTCACGCGGCAGTCGCCCGAGGCGCTTTCGTACCGCGCCGCGAGTTTTCCGTCCCCCGGCGCCATCCCGGCCGTGAAGACCGTTCCGTTCATCTCGCCGAGGCCGTTCGTTTCATAGGAAACACCCCCCGCGTTCACGCCGACCGGCAGATACGCGTCGTCCGTCGCGCGCACGTCCACGTTGAACGACGCGCCCGGAAGCATCACGGTCGACAGCGGGTAGAGGTGGAGGCGCGCGGCCTCTCCCGTTCCCTCCGCGCCGCTCATGAAGAGGATGTAGTTCGCGCAGTTGCGGAGGGTAGGAAGTGGTTAGAGAGAGAC
>JAEEUO010000170.1 GCA_016286935.1 Bacillota bacterium
GCTGTAGACGTCGATCGCGTTGTCGCGTACCGGACGCTTCACGTCGTCCCGGAACGGCAGCGCGAGGACCTTCGGGTTCTGGCGGAGATACCAGTTGTCTGCCTTCGAGCCCGCGAGGCGCGTGCAGTGGACGCGCGACTGCTGGCCGGCGCCGACGCCGATGGCCTGGCCGTCCTTGACGAAGCAGACCGAGTTGGACTGGGTGTATTTCAGCGTGATCAGCGAGACGATCATGTCGATCTTCGCCTGCTTCGGCAGTTCCTTGTTTTTCGTGACGACGTTCGCGAGGAGCGCCTCGTCGATCCGGAAGTTGTTGCGGCCCTGTTCGAAGGTGATGCCGAAGACGTCCTTCGTTTCCTGGGGCGCGGGGACGTACGCGGGGTCGATCGCGACGACGTTGTAGTTGCCCTTCTTCTTCGTCTTCAGGATCGCGAGCGCCTCATCCGTATAGCCGGGGGCGATCACGCCGTCGCTGACCTCCTCCTTCAGGTACAGAGCCGTCGCTTCGTCGCAGACCTCGGAGAGCGCGGCCCAGTCGCCGAACGAGCAGAGGCGGTCGGCGCCGCGCGCGCGGATGTACGCGCAGGCGATCGGCGAGAGCTCGGCATCGTCGCGGACGAAGTAGATCTTCCGGTCGACGTCCGACAGCGGCAGGCCGACGGCCGCGCCGGCCGGGGAGACGTGCTTGAAGCTCGCCGCCGCGGGAAGGCCGGTCGCCTCCGAGAGCTCGCGGACGAGCTGCCACGAATTCAGCGCGTCGAGGAAGTTGATGTAGCCGGGCCGGCCGTTCAGAACGGTGATCGGGAGCTCCGATCCGTCCTTCATAAAGATCTTCGCGGGTTTCTGGTTCGGGTTGCACCCGTATTTCAGTTCGAATTCCTTCATCGCTCAGTCCCCCAGGTTCTTGTTGAAAAGCTTGACGTCGCCCTTCACGTTCGTGTAGAGCGAGACCTTGTTGTCGTTGTTGAGCGCGTCCCAGACGTTCGCCGGTTCGGCGAGGCGGACGGGGATCGGCTCGCCCTCGAACGAGGGGAGCGGCTTTCCGTCGCCCTGATAGGTCGAGATGAAGTAGCCGACGCCATCGGGGATCGATTCGTAGTTGTAGAAGCAGCGGAGGCACGTACCGCCGACGCGCTTCAGGATCGACAGCTCGCGGCTGCCGTTCTCGTACAGGACCGCGGAGATGCGCGGCGTCCAGTTCGGATCGTCCGGCTCGTATTCGCGCGTCATCAGCGCCTTGCGGAAATCGCCGAACTCGACGATCGTGTCGGTCTGGTTGCCGTTCGTGACGACGAGCGCGCCGTTCATCTTCCGCACGGGGTGGTAAATGATCAGGCTCGGGTCCTGCATCTCCGACGGATCGTACGCTTCGGTCTTGATGCCGTCCTCCGTCAGCGTGAAGACGCGGTTGCGGGAGTTGCGGCTCCGGCCCATGATCCAGTAGTAGACGCAGTCCTTTCCGACGACGATTCCGCGCCCCGGATACGGGTTGGCCTTCAGCAGTTCGACGAGATCCTTCATCTCCTTGTTCTCCTTTCGTTTCGCAAGTTCAGCCGACACGCGTTCCGCCGCGCGCGGGAGCAGGACCCATTCGGCCTGTTCCATCACGCGTTTCTGGAGCGTCTCCGGCGTATCGTTTTCGAGGACGTCCACGGCCTTCTGGAAGATGATCGGGCCGCCGTCCGCGACTTCGTTGACGAAGTGGACGGTCGCGCCGGTCACCTTCACGCCCTTCGCGAGCGCCGCTTCGTGGACGCGGAGGCCGTAGAAGCCTTCGCCGCAGAACGACGGGATCAGCGCGGGGTGGACGTTGATGATGCGGTTTTCATAGCGGCGCACGAAACCGGCGGACAGGATCGCCATAAAGCCCGCGAGGACGATCAGCTCGATCCCCTCCGCCGCGAGCGCGTTGAGGATCTTCTCCTCGAATTCCGCCTTCGAGCCGCACGCCTTCCGGTCGACGGTCACGGTCTTGATCCCGTTCTTCGCGGCGCGCTCGAGCGCGTAGGCGTCCGGGTTGTTCGAGACGACGAGGACGATCTCGCCGCTCGTGAGGACGCCGCTCTTCTCCGCGTCGATCAGCGCCTGGAGGTTTGTCCCGCCGCCCGAGACGAGGACGGCGATCTTCGTTTTTTCCATCGGTTCCGCCGCTCCTTCCGGCCTACCGGATGACGATCTTGTCGTCGCCCTCCTCGATCCGGCCGATCACGTACGCGTCTTCACCGGCCGCGCGGACCGCCGCGAGGACGGCGTCCTTCGTTTCGGGGGAGACGACGCAGGACATGCCGACGCCCATGTTGTACGTGTTGAACATATCGTGTTCGGACACGCCGCCCTTCTTTTGCAGCAGTCCGAAGATCGGCGGGATCCGGATCGCCGCCTTGTCGATCACGGCCGAGAGGCCGTCGGGGACCGACCGCGGGATGTTTTCGTAGAAGCCGCCGCCCGTGATATGGGAGAAGCCCTTCACGTCGCCCGCGGCGATCGCGGCGAGCGCGGCCTTCACGTAGATCTTCGTCGGCGTGAGGAGCACCTCGCCGAGCGTCTTTCCGCCGAGTTCCTCCGGCTTCGCGGAGAGGTCCGCGTTCTCGATGTCGAAGACCTTCCGGACGAGCGAGTAGCCGTTGGAGTGGATCCCCGAGGACGCGAACGCGATCACGACGTCGCCCGGCCTCATCCGGCCGTTGTCGATGACCTTCGCCCTGTCGACGATGCCGACCGAGAAGCCCGCGAGATCGTAGTCGTCCGCCGCCATCGTGCCGGGGTGTTCCGCCGTCTCGCCGCCGATCAGCGCACAGCCGGACTGCACACAGCCCTCCGCGACGCCCTCCACAATGGAGGCGACCTTTTCGGGGATGTTTTTGCCGATGGCGATATAGTCGAGGAAAAACAAAGGCTTTGCGCCGCAGCAGATGACGTCGTTGACGCACATGGCAACGGAATCAATGCCGATGGTGTTGTGCTTATCGAGCAAAAAGGCGAGCTTGATCTTGGTGCCGACGCCGTCGGTGCCGCTGATGAGAACAGGCTCCTCCATGCCCTTGAAGTCGGGCGCAAAGAGTCCGCCGAAGCCGCCGATACCCGACACCACGCCTGGAATATTGGTGCGCTTGACGTGCTCCTTCATCAGCTCCACGCTCCTGTAGCCTGCGGTGATGTCCACGCCTGCCGCCTTGTAACTTTCAGAAAAGCTTTCCATAGTAATCCTCCGTAATGATTATTTGTGAATCTTGGTTGCGTATTTGTCAACAAAGAAGGTCGTCGGCACCTCGGCGGCAAACTGCTTGGTAAAGCAGCCGTCGCACAGCCCGATATGACAGCCCTCGGCGGTCTTGCGCAGGCTGTCAATGCTCAGATAGCCAAAGGTGTCCGCGCCGATCTCGCGCCGGATCTCATCCACGGTCATCCGGTTGGCGATCAGGCTCTTCTCGTCGCTGATGTCGATGCCGAAGTGACAGGGGAACACAAACGGCGGCGAGCTGACGAGCATGTGAATCTCCTTTGCACCGGCGACGCGGAGCAGGTTGACGATATGCTGCGAGG
>JAEEUO010000171.1 GCA_016286935.1 Bacillota bacterium
TCAGGCGGCGGTTCGGGAGGCCCTTCGGGCGTCGGATCGGTCGTTTCGCCGGTCTGGGCGTTCGGGTCATCCGGCGGGTCGGTCACGTCCGGTTTCGCGAACGGCTTCCACACGAAAACCACGATCGCAAGGATCGCGAGCAGTGCAAGGAGTATGACGAAGAACCGCGGTTTCATCCGCGTCTTCTTTTTTGCGTGGCGTTCGCTGCGGGACATGGGTTCAGCCGTTTCTCCGGTCGGTCCGGTCGCTCAGGTGATTTGTTTCGTTTCAGCCGGTTCGCGGGCTCAGTCCTCGACGGATTCGACGCCCGTAATCTCGGGGTACTGTTCCTGGAGGATGCGCTCGATGCCGCCCTTGATCGTCTGCTGGGCGTACGGGCAGCCGTGGCAGGAGCCCTGGAGGCGGCAGAGAACGACGCCGTCTTCGGTCAGGTCGACGAATTCCACGTCGCCGCCGTCACGCTGGAGGTAGGGGCGGATCGTGTCGAGAGCTTCCTGGATCTGTTCTTTCGTTGCCATTGGTTTGTTCCTTTCTGTGTTCGGTTAATCTTCGTCTCCGGGCAGTCCCGTCGGGAGCACCTGGGAGGGGGAATACGTAAGGGGGTTGACGAAGGCGCCTTCGGCGACCTTCCAGACCGTGACCTCGCGGCTGAGGTCGCCGTCCGTATCCATCGTCGCGAGCCCGGTCACGCCTTCGAAATCGGTCGTGTTCGCGAGCGCGGCGCGGATCGCGCGGCCGGTCATCTCGTGGGAGCGCTCCATCGCGGCGGCGATGAGCATATACGCCTCGAAGCCGAGCGCTTCGGCCTCGGTCGGGACGGCATCCTCGCCGTAGTGCAGCCGGTACATGCGCAGGAAGAGCGCGGAGGTATCGGTGTATTCGATGAACGGATCCCAGTCGCCGGTCGTGAAGAGGCCCTCCGCGGCGACTCCGGCGGCCGACAGGAATTCGTCCGTCTTCAGCTTCTCGGTCCCGAAGTACGTCCATTTGACGTTCGCCTTCTTCGCCGCCTTCAGGAACGCCGCGACGTCCTCCGCGCTGCCGGGGAGGAAGACCGCCTCGACGACGCAGGAGCGCAGAACGTCGATCTGGGTCGTGAAGTCGTCCGTTCCGCTGACGTAGAAGACGACGTCGGCGTTTCCGCCGGCCGCCTCCTCAAACGCCTCCGCCATCGATTCGGCGTAGTCGTCCTTCGCGGGGAGAAGGATCGCGAACGAGGAGATCCCGCGCACGTCGCGGAGATAAGCCGCGGCGGCCGCCGCCTGGTCCGTCTCGACGGTCGCCGTCCGGAAGAGGTAGGGCGAGGAGCCCGTGAGGAGCGGGTTCGTTCCCGTCACGTTCACGAGCGGGATCTCCGCGTCGCGGAACGTGTCCGAGGACGCGAGGGTGAGCATGTTGCCGTAGCTGCCGAGCGCGGCGACGGCGCCCTTCCGGACGATCGCCTCCGCGGCGGAAACGGTCTTCTTCAGCGACGATTCGTTGTCCGCGCGGACGAGTTCGACCGTCCGCCCGGCGACCTCGGGCCAGAGGATGTGGGCGAGCTTGATGCCGCGGAGCTCCGCTTCGGCGCCCTTCGCGTCGGCTCCGGTGAACGGCTCGAGAAGGCCGATCCGGACGACGTCTTCGGGCACCGTCTCCGGTTCCCCGTTCCGCTCGCAGCCCGCGAGGCAGAGGGCCGCAAGGACGAGCGCCAGCAGGAGCGCGAGGCTCCGCCGTATCGTCCGGGGCCGGTTCGGTTGTCGTTTCGCTGATGTGGTCATACACAATTAGTATACCACACCGCCTGTCGGGTGGACAGACCAACATTTGTTATATACCCAAAAAATGACGCGGCGCGCCGTCTCCCCGAAATCTTGCGGGACGGCGCGCGCGTTTTGGTGTATACTGGTGATGACCCGCGCGGCACCCAGCCGCGCGATCCCAACGAAAGGACTCCCCCTATGGACAAACCGAAATTCACCGTCATCAAAGGCGGCGGCGACTACACCGTCGAGCCCGCGCGGCGCGCCTTCGTCTCCGCCGAGGCGACCGACACGCGCCTGATGGGCGTCTCGGCCCTCGCGATCCTCTGGACCGTGTACCCGTACGCGAACTCCGACGACGGAAGCTACCACTTCCACCAGTTTTTCTATTACGACGCGGAGGAGTACGGCCTCGACAGCTACCGCTCGATGCGCGGCGACGACAAGCTCGCGCTCGAGACGATGCAGAGAGCGATGATCGGCGGCCTCGGCGGAACGAACGTGCGGCTGACGGAGCGCGAAGCGCGGTACCTCGTCCAGGCGTACGTCCGCGGCTCCCGCGAACAGAACGCGGAGCTCGCCGAGCCGGTCGGCGAATACGAGTTCATCCTGCGCGAACCGATCCTCCTGTCCGACAAGGAAAAAGGCTTCCTCTGGCGGAAGATCTGCTGCCCGCTGAAGTCCGAATACCACATCCTCAACTACTTCGTGATGCGGCTGACGGGCCACGACCGGAACGCCGTGCGGTACCTCTCCGATTCCGACGAGACGTGCGAAAAGGCGCTCGCGGACGTCAAGGCGCTGTCGCCGCTTCCCGTCACGCTCTACAAGAGCGAACTCGTCCCTCACGAAAACGCCGACGGGACGAAGACGTACCTCGCCGAGGCCGTGCTCGAGGACGACGATGGCTATTTCCTCGCCGTGCTCGAGATGGCGCTCACGGACGACCGGAACATGAACGAGCGGAAGGTCAGCCTCTTCCGCGTGAATTCGAGCTTCCGGATCTCTCCCGAAGAAGCCGCGATGCAGATGAACCGCGACGAATACATCACCTGCTACGACATCAACGTCGACCCGGAGACGTTCGACGGGATGTTCGAGATCTTCTCGCTCGGCTTCATGCTCACGAACCACGATAACGGCCGCCTGTTCATGGAGTTCAACGACAACAACGACCACGTCAACAAGCCCGTCTTCAAGCTCCACGAGGACGTCCACGGCCTCTACTACGTCTCCGATTTCGCCCAGCTCGTCATCGCCGCGTACTCCGAGGCCGCGATCACGGAGCTCGAGTTCCGCATCGCCCACACCCCGCTCGCCGAGATGACCCAGGTCGCCGGCCGCTACAAGTTCCGCGAAACGGTCCTCTACGACTTCATCGACAGCGGCGCAGAGGACTTCGTGACGTTCGTCGAGGACATCAAGGGGGAATAGGTAAAAACTAGGAGGAAAGGAACTGTGTGATGTCACGCTGAAATATCTGAACATCGGCCGTAACGAAGGTCGAATGGAAAGCAAGGAACAGATCATCCGCAACATGCTGAACGGCGGTTTTTCCGTGGAAACGATCATGAAAATAACGGAAAGCCCGAAAGATCTCGTGCTAAAGATTCAGGCGGAGTTGTCGTGACGCTATTGTTCTTTCCCAAAACAGATGCGTTTTAATAGCGCGGCGGGGCGCATTGCGCCCCGCCGCGCTGTTCTTCTTGTACATTCCCTTTGATCGATTTTTGCGTTCGCTTCCAACTGGTTTCTGATAGCCTACTCATATCCGATCATTGCGAACGTGTCGAATAAC
>JAEEUO010000172.1 GCA_016286935.1 Bacillota bacterium
CGTCACGGTGTCGGCGTAGTACGCGTCGTTCTGGCCGGAGCCCCATTTGAAGTCGCTGGCGAACTCGGGAACGGCCGTCGCGAGCATGACGACCGCAACGGCCGACGCGACGAGGTAGCCCATTTTCTGGACGAGCTGTTTCGCCTGGCGGCGCTTTTTCTTTTCCTTCGCTTCAGCGGTCTCTTCTTCCGCGTCGCGCTCCGTTTCCGAAACGGGGACCGCATCCGGAAACGTCTCGGCGCCGCCATAGGGGAAGTACTCGCTTCCGCCCGCGGAAAAATCCGCATCGGCGCGGCCGTGCGTTTCGGAGGAAAAGCCCATCGATTCGGAAGGGTTCCGTATTTCGTCTGAACCGGGTCCGTATTCTTTCATCGGTCAAAACTCCGTACGAAACTATTTCTGATGGATATCGAGCTGGGGGAAGGGGATGCCGATCTTCTCACGGTCGAACGCGACCTTGAGATCGCGGTTGAGGAGACGGCGGCCCTGGAAGATGTCCTTTTCGGCGACCTTGACGCGGAATTTCAGAACGACGGAGGAATCGGCGAGCGAATCGACGCCCATATAGGCGGGTTTCTCCTCGTAGACCTTTACGCCCGTTTCCGCGGCGCGCTTTTCTTCGATGTCCCAGATCATGTCGATCATCGCGGGAATCTTCGCTTCGAGCGCTTCGAGATTCTCCTCGTACGAGACGGCGATCTCGGAGACGGCGATCGATTCGTGGTTGGAGCGGTTGATCAGGTTTTTGATGTCGGAGTTCTTGACGATCATGACGTTTCCGCCGACGTCCTGGATCGAGGTCGTGCGGATGCCGATGTCGGTCACGGTCCCGCGGGAGCCGTTGACTTCGACGATGTCGCCCACGTCGAACTGGTCTTCGAAGAGCATGAACGTTCCGGTGACGAGGTCCGCGACGAGGGATTCCGCGCCGAAGCCGATGATCAGGGCGATGACCCCGACGCCGGCGAAGATCGTCGAGACGTTGACGCCGATGATCGAGAGGCCCCAGCAGAAGCCGACCAGCACGGCGACGTATTTGAGGACGCTCGTCAGGACCGAGCTCATCGTCGCCGCCCGTCCGCCTTTCTTGCCGATCATCCGGAGAGCGAGCTTGGCGAGGAAGTAGACGCAGTAGACGACCGCGATCATGACGACCAGGCTCAGCAGCACGTTCCAGCCGAGACGGATCTGGGTGAAGACGTTGCGGATGCCGGCGAAGAGGTCGAACCTCCGGCCGATGAAGAACGCCGCGACGAGGATCACGACCGCGATGATGATGCCGAGGACGCCGAGCTGGTTCTTGCTGTCCGTTTTGGGCTTGGGCGCCTTTGCGGGCTTCGCTTCCTTGACGGCCTTGGGTTCCTTGTTTTCCTTCTGTTCCATGAGAAGCCTCCGATATAGAATTGATTTTGTTTCCGGCAACATGTCGGGAGCAAACGGATTACCCGTACAGTATAGCATTATTTGCGCGGAGTGGCGTACATTTTTGCAAAATAAAAGGCGGCGCGCGGCGAAGGAGGGGATTCAAGAGGGGCGATCTGTGGTATAGTAGTTGCGGAATATAAACAAATCCGCCCGAAAAGTTTATATTCCCGTGATGAATTATTAACGGAGACCGCGTACAATGAACCTCGTAAGCGAAGGCATCGTCCTGAGACAACTCCATATCGCGGCCGGCCGGCGGATGATCGTCCTCTTCACGAGGGAATACGGAAAGATCTCCTGCGGCACGTCGCTCCCGGAGAGCGGCGGAAAGAACCGGACGACGCTCGCGATGCGGCCGTTCACCCTCGGGAAATACCAGATCAAACGCCTGAACGACACGTTCTGGCTGAACGGGGCCGAAACGATCAAAAGCCACTTCTCCCTCGGAGAGGACGTCGACAAATTCCTGATCGCGTCCGAGATGCTCGAACTCGCCGGCGCCGTCGCCCCCGAGAACGAGCCGGCGCCGGCCGTATACGACCTCCTGCTCGAGTTCCTCGACTTCCTCGAGGCGCGCGACAAGGGCTACCGGATGGTTGACATCGCTTACCAGGTCAGACTCCTCTCCCTCGCCGGAGCGGAGCCCGAGCTCGAACGCTGCGTCTCGTGCGGAGAGGCGCCCGGAACGATCTTCAGCGTCGAAAAGGGCGGCGTTCTCTGCGCATCCTGCGCAAGTGAGGCGGACCGAAAAAGCCATTTGCTTTACGGCGCCCGCTTTGATATAATCGGCATGTTAAGGTATCTGAGGGTCGCGCCTCTCGCCAAACTGGCGAAGCTCGATCTGGAAGACGGAGCATGTGAAGCCCTTGAGCGGCTTCTTCGCGATTATTACGCCTATCACCTCGACATCCGAAACGTGAAAAGCGCATCCCTCCTCGCGGAGGAAGTGCGCAGGCCGAGTAACGAAAGAAAGGGGTAACAACAATGGAAATCACTCTTGAAAACGTCGAACTGGTCAAAGACAGAACCGGTGTAACGTACAAGGAAGCGAAAGAGGCTCTCGAAGCGAACGACGGCAACGTCGTCGACGCGATCATCGCGATCGAAAGCGCCATCGAAGCCGGCAACAAGAGCTGGGTCAAGGAAGACGCCACGCTCGTCGTCGACAAGATCAAATCCGCCGTCAAGAAGGGCAACGTCTCGAAGATCGTCATCTCGAAGGACGACGACGTTCTCCTGAACCTCCCCGTCAACATCTCCATCATCGGCGCGGTCATCGCTCCGTGGGCAGCCGTTGCGGGCGTCATCGCCGCGTTCGGCACGAAATGCAAGATCGCGCTCGTCCGCGATGACGGCGAGGTCGTCGACGTGAACGGAAGAGCCCTCGACAGCCTCGAGGCCGCGAAGGCCAAATCGGCCGAGGTCCTGAACAAGGTCAAGGCCGCCGAAAAGGTCAGCGACTACACCGAAAAGGCGAAGGAATACGTCGACAAGGCGATCGACTTCGGCGGAGACCTCGTCAACCAGATCAAGGACAAGCTCAATCTCGACGACGACAAGCCCGTCGACAGATCCGAAGCGAAACCGGAAGAGCCGTGCGACAGCCCGGACGATACGCCGAAGAACTGAGCGACCCGAACAACCGAAAAATCGCGCGGCCGGAATCCACCGGCCGTGCCTTTTGCATTGTGCGGCCGAAAACCATCGGCCGTACGGAAAGAGAGTAAGAACAAATGGCTAAACAGTACGCAATGGACACGATCTCGGCCCTCTGCAAGAACCGCGGTTTCATCTTTCCCGGATCCGAAATCTACGGCGGCCTTGCGAACACGTGGGATTACGGCCCGCTCGGCGTCGAACTCAAGAACAACATCAAACGCGCCTGGTGGAAGAAGTTCATCCAGGAGAACCCCTACAACGTCGGCCTTGACGCCGCGATCCTGATGAACCCCCAGACCTGGGTCGCCTCCGGCCATCTCGCCGGCTTCTCCGACCCGCTGATGGACTGCAAGGAGTGCAAGGAACGCTTCCGCGCCGACAAGCTGATCGAGGACTGGTGCGCGATGAACAACTTCACGCTCCCGAAGCCGATCGACGCCTTCTCCCAGTCCGA
>JAEEUO010000173.1 GCA_016286935.1 Bacillota bacterium
TCTCGATCGGGCCGAAATCGGTGTGGTAAAGGCCCTTGATGCGCTTGCCGGCCTCGAATTCCATCTTCGAGTCGACCGCGAACGACTTGCCGCTCCGCGTCATCGAAACGCGGTCCGGTGCGATCGCGACGCGCGTCGTGCAGCCCTCCATTCCGGAAAGCTCCGTCTCGTCGTACTCCAAAAACACCGTGCCGCTCTCCTCGAAGAGCCGCCCTTCGGTCAGGAACTCGATCGGTTCCGCCTCATCTTCCCCCTCCATCAGGGGTTTTCCGGTGATCTTCAGCAGTACTTCTTTCATGGTCCTTCAGGTGCGCGGCGCGTTCTTCTCGGCGTAACGCGCGATTCCGAGTTCGACGATGCGATCGACGAGTTCGGAAAACGACCGGCCCGATTCCATCCACATCAGCGGGAACATCGAGACCGACGTGCAGCCGGGCAGCGTGTTGATCTCGTTCAGGATCCAGCGGTCCGTGCCGTGTTCGAGGAAGAAGTCGCACCGCGCGAATCCCGCGCAGTCGGACGCGAGGAAGGCGCGCTTCGCGAGCTCGCCCATCTCCGCGCGCTTTTCGGCCGGAATGTCGGCGGGCAGCGTCAGCGTCAGGCCGTCCTCGTCGTGATACTTCGCGTTGTAGTCGTAGAAATCGGCCTTGTACGAGATCTCGCCCGGGCACGACACCCAGAGATCGGCGGCGGTATTGCCCCAGACGGAGATCTCGATCTCGCGTCCGTCGACGCCCTGTTCGACGATCAGCCGGCGGTCGTGTTTCGCGGCTTCCTTCAGCGCGGAAGGGAGATCCTCCGGCGCGCGGACCTTCGTGATGCCGACCGACGAGCCCATGTTCGCGGGCTTGACGAAGACCGGGTAGCGGAGGACGGAGACGGCGCGGACGGCCGCGTCCATATCCGCTTCGATCTCCTCGCGCATCAGCGGCACGTAGGGACCGACGGGAAGGCCGGCGTCCTTGAAGACCGACTTCGCGATGATCTTGTCCATGCAGACGGCCGAGCCCGTCACGCCCGATCCGCCGTACGGCACGTCCGCGAGCTCGAGAAGGCCCTGGACCTTCCCGTCCTCGCAGTTCGGCCCGTGGATCACGGGGATGACGAAATCGCAGAGGTCTTTGAGCGAGCGGCCGCCCGTTCCGAGGAGCGAAACGCCGTATTTCGCGGGATCCTTCGCGTACGCCGCCTCCGCGATCGCCTCCCATTCGCCGCCCGCGATCCTGTCGACCGGGCCGTCGTAGAGGAGCCACTTCCCGGATTTCGTGATGCCGATCAGGACGAGCTCATATTTCGTTCGATCCGCCGCGTTGATCACGGCGGTGGCGGAGACGCGGGAGACTTCGTGTTCGCCCGACCGTCCGCCGAAGAGAATGGCTAATCTCATGATAAAAACGTCTCAGACAGCGTTATTTGCCTTCCTTGAGCAGGTCGCGGATCTCGGTGAGGAGCTCTTCCTGGGTCGGTCCCTTCGGCTCTTCGGGAGCGGGAGCCGGTTCCTCTTCCTTCTTCTTCGCGAGTTCGGCCGCTTTGTTGACGGCCTTGACGACGATGAAGATGCAGAACGCGACGATCAGGAAGTCGACGACGGTCTGGATGAAGTTGCCGTACGTGATCGCGGCTTCGGCCTTGACGACTTCGCCGGCTTCGTCGAGAACGGCCGGGGAGAGGACGATCTTCAGGGCCTTGAAGTCGCCGCCGCCGAACAGAGCGCCGATGACCGGCATCAGGAGGTCGTTGACGAGCGAGGTGACGATCTTGCCGAACGCGCCGCCGATGATGACGCCGACGGCCATGTCGAGCACGTTGCCGCGCATGACGAATTTCTTGAATTCCTTTAGCATTTTGGATTCCTTTCTCCCTTGAGCAGGGCAAGAATTTCTTCCTGTGTGAATTTGTATCGGGAACGGCAGAACTGGCATGTGAGCTCAGCGCCGTGATCCTCCTCCGCGAGTTTCGCGAGCTCCGCGCGGCCGAGGGAGAGCAGGACGGCCTCGATCCGTTCGCGCGAGCAGTCGCAGTTCCACCGCACGTCTCTGTATTCGAGCGGTTCGGGCCGGAAGTCCGCCGGGATGGCGGCGAAGAACCGGTCAAGCATCTCCCTGACCGTCTCCCGCGCAAGCGTCTCCTCGGTCAGCACCGCGCCGCGGGACGCGAGAACGTCGTTTCGCGCCTCCTCCGCCAGCTTCGCGATCGGCGGGGCGTCCCGGAGAAGCGCCTCGAGGGCGTCGACCGCGCCTTCCTTCGGATCGGGCATCATCTGGATGATCATCCCGGCCGCGAACTGGACGGCGCCGCTCTCCGCGATCGTCTCGCCGAGCATGACGGACGATTCTTTCTGGTCGGAGATGAAGAAGTAGGCCGTCAGATCGTCCGCGATCTCGCCCGAAACGAGGTCGATCCGGCCCAGATACGGCTCCTTCAGGCCGATGTCGCGGATGCACGTCAGCTGGCCGATGCCGAGGCAGTCGCCGACGGCGAGCTTTCCGTTCACGAGCGGCAGATCGATGTCCGGATTCGAGACGTAGCCCTTGACGTCGCATGTACCGTAGGCGGTCACGAGGATCTCGCGGGCAGGTCCGTCTCCCTTGAATTGGAGCGTGACCTTGTCGGAGTCCTGCTTCATCATGATGCCCATCAGGGCGCCGGCCGTGAGGGCGCGGCCGAGAGCCGCCGTCGCGACGGGGGTCGTTCCGTGGATCTCGCGCGCCGTTTCGGCGATCGTCGTCGTGACGGCCAGATAGACGCGGTACGAGCCGCTTTTATCGAGCGCGATCAGCGCTTTGTCGAGTGAAACCATTCCTTTACCTTTCCGCGGACCTGGAATTCCGCGGCGTTGATTGCGCGCGAGGCCTCCTCGTCGGAGTCCTTGCGGAGAGAAAGGCCGACGCGGATCCGGTCGTCCATGCGCGACTTGCGCACGTAGATCCGGACGCCCTCTTCGTCGACGTAATCCATCGGCACATCTTCGGGGACGGCCTTGTCGACGCGGATCTCGAGCTCGCGTTCGCGGTAGTAGCCGTACGCCTCCGACAGCTCGGCGAGCCGGTCCAGAAGGCTCCTGCCTTCGGATTTGTGGTAGCCCGCCATCTCGACGGCGAGGAGGGACGCGGCGACGGCGTCCTTTTCGTATAGAGACGGGGAGACGAAGAAACCGCTCGTCCCGTCGAAGGCGAAGAGCAGGGAAGAGGAGCGCCCTTCAGCGCGGAGTCCGTCGAGCGTATCAGCGACGGCGCGCGGCGACGCGGCGCACGTGACGGTCTCGACCCCGTAATGGGCGGCGAGCGCGTCGAGGATCGGCGAGGACGTTTCGCTCTTCACGAAGAGAAGGTCGGACGTCCGCGCCTTCGTTTTGCAGAGAAAGTCGAGCAGCAGCGCGGCGGTGTTAGCGCCGGAGAGCGGCACGTAGGAACCCTTGCCCTCCTTCGGATCGAGGTCCTTGACGGCGATCGCGAGGCAGTCCGCGTCGGGTGAAAGCGCGAGGATGAGGTCGGGTGTCCGCTTCTCCTCCGCGAGAGCGAGCGCC
>JAEEUO010000174.1 GCA_016286935.1 Bacillota bacterium
AGCCGAGCTGGGCCGCGAACAGGACGTTCTTCCCGTTCCGCTCCGCGTCGCGCAGGAAGACGCGCGTGTCGGCGACGAACGGCTTGATCTTCTCCGCGTAGTCCGAAAGCCACGCCTCGAGATCGTCCGCCGTGTACGGCTCCGCGCCGTAGACGCGCGTCAGGATCAGGTTCTTCCATTCGAGCAGGTCCGCGAGATGGCGGCGGATCTCGTCGGGATAGAACAGTTCCCCCGCCAGCACGGTCTTCTTCTGATACTTGTCCGAGTAGAACGGCGCGATGCCCTGCTTCGTCGAGCCGTACTTCTTCGCCGCGAGGCGCTGCTCCTCGAGCGCGTCGAGCTCGCGGTGCCACGGGAGCAGAAGCGACGCGCGGTCGCTGATCGCGAGGTTCTCCGGCGTGATCGGGATTCCCTTCGCCGCGACCTCGTTGATCTCCTTCCAGAGGTTTTCGGGGTCGAGCGCGACGCCGCTGCCGAGGACGTTCATCACGCCCGGATGGAACACGCCCGACGGCAGGAGATGGAGCGCGAACTTCCCGTATTCGTTCACGACCGTATGGCCCGCGTTTCCGCCGCCCTGGTACCGCACGACGATGTCGTAGTCGGCCGTCAGGAGATCGACCATCCGGCCCTTTCCCTCATCGCCCCAGTTGATTCCAACGATTGCACTGTTCGCCATTCCTGTTTCGTCCTTTCATTTTCCGCTGTCGCCGTAGTTCGACAGCACGCGCGCCGAGGGATCGTTCACGTCGCATCCCTCCCACTCCCGGTTCGGCATCCAGAAGTCCGCGACCATCGCGGCCTGCCCGGGGTAATGCTTCTCGAACAGCTCGCGGTAGAGCAGCGATTCCTTCGTGAACGGCCGCGCGAACGCGTACCGCATGCGCTTTTCCTCGAACTCCGCATCGGTGTAGACGCTCTCCGCGTACGCCTTGAGGTCGTCGACCATCGAATGGCCGACCGCGTCGGAGAACGCCGCCTTCTCGCGCCACAGGATCGACTCCGGCAGGAGATCGCCCTCGAACGCCTTGCGGAGCAGGTACTTGCCCTTGCCCGTCGTGTTCATCTTCCGCGCCGGATCGATCGCCATCACGTAGTCCACGAAATCGAGATCGCCGAACGGGACGCGCGCCTCGAGGCTGTTCACGGAGATGCAGCGGTCCGCGCGGAGCACGTCGTACATGTGTATCTCGCGGATGCGCTTCTCTGCCTCCTTCTGGAACGCTTCGGGCGACGGCGCGAAGTCGGTGTACTTGTAGCCGAAGAGCTCGTCCGAGATCTCGCCGGTCAGGATGACGCGGATGTCGGTCGTCTCGTGGATCGCCTTGCAGACGAGGTACATGCCGATCGACGCGCGGATCGTCGTGATGTCGTACGTCGCGAGAAGTTCGACGACCGGCTCGAGCGCCGCCAGGACGTCCTCCTTCGAGATGATGACCTCGGTGTGGTCGCTCTTGATGTAGTCCGCGACGATGCGCGCGTACTTCAGGTCGATCGCGTCGACGTCCATGCCGATCGAGAACGTGCGGATCGGTTCCTTCGATTCGCGCGCGGCGATCGCGCAGACGAGCGAGGAGTCAAGGCCCCCCGAAAGCAGAAAACCGACCTTCGCGTCGGAAACGAGACGCTTCCGGACGCCTTCGGTCAGCTTTTCGCGTATGTTTTTCAGGATCGCTTCTTCGGTGTCGTAACGGACCTCGCGGACGGCCGACGGATCCGCGTACCGCACGAATTCGCCGCCCTTCCAGTAGCAGCCCGGCGGGAACGGCAGGATCGTCCCGACGAGTCCGACGAGGTTCTTCGGTTCGCTCGCGAAGACGGTCGTCCCCGCGGCATCCGTCCCGTAATAGAGCGGCCGGATCCCGATCGGATCGCGCGCCGCGAGGAATTCGCCGGTCCGCCCGTCGTAGAAGATGCAGGCGAACTCGGCGTCGAGCATCCGGAAGAGATCCGTGCCGTACTCGAAATACAGCGGCAAAAGGATCTCGCAGTCCGAATCGGAGCGGAACGAATAGCCCCTGCGGATCAGGTCATCGCGCATCGCGCGGAACCCGTAGAGCTCGCCGTTGCAGACGACGTACGAGCCGTCCCGCTCGAACGGCTGCATGCCCTCCGGCGTCAGGCCCATGATCGACAGGCGGTGGAAGCCGAGGAGGCCTTCTCCCGCATCGACGATGCGGGAGTCGTCCGGGCCGCGCGAGACGGTCCGTTCAAAGCCTCTCAGGAAATCCTCGCGTCTTGCGGGGCCGCAGTAACCCATGATCGAGCACATGGCTAATCCCTCCCGAACAGGAGCTTGCCGTAGCTCGGCATCGGCCAGTAATCCTTCGCGATCAGCGTTTCGGCTTCGTCGGCCGTTCTGCGGAGGTCCGCCATCGCGGGAAGGACCTTGTCGCGGATGCCGTTCGCGCGCTTTCCGTAATCGTCGGGATCGAGCGCCGCGAGGCAGCCCTTCAGCGCCTCCGCCTGCTCCGCGAGGCGGTCGGTCAGCACGGACAGCGCTTCGATCCGCTCCGTCTCGAACGCGCACGCGAGATCCTTCGACGCGCTGCGCTTCCGGAAGAGCTGCTCCGCGAGGTCGGCGGCGTACTTCGAGACGGCCGGCGCGATCTCGCGCACCGCCATCGACGCCATCGTGTTCGCCTCGATCGTCACGGTCTTGCAGTAGTTTTCGAGCATGATCTCGCACCGCGAGACGAGCTCCGCCTCGGTGTAGACGCCCTGCTTTTCGAGCATCCGGCGGTTCTTCTCATCGAGGAGGTGGGGCATCGCGTCGGGCGTCGTGCGGTAGTTCAGAAGGCCGCGCTTCTTCGCCTCGCCGAGCCATTTCGCGTCGTAGCCGTTGCCGTTGAAGATGATCCGCTTGTGGGCGCGGACCGTGCGGCGGATCAGGTCGTGGAGCGCCGTTTCGAAATCGGCCGCGCCTTCGAGCTCGTCGGCGAATTCCGAGAGCGCCTCGGCGACCGCGCTGTTCGTCATGATGTTCGCGCAGGCGATCGAATCGGACGATCCGACCATGCGGAACTCGAATTTGTTGCCGGTGAACGCGAACGGAGAGGTGCGGTTGCGGTCGGTGTTGTCGCGCGGGAACTTCGGCAGAACGTCGGCCCCGAGCTTCATCACGACGGCCTCGCCCTTCTCGTACGGCACGTCGCGCTCGATCGCGTCGAGGACCGCGGTCAGCTCGTCTCCGAGGAACATCGACATCACGGCCGGAGGCGCTTCGTTCGCGCCGAGGCGGTGGTCGTTGCCCGCAGAGGAGACGGCGATGCGGAGGAGGTCCTGGTATTCGTCGACGGCCTTGACGACGGCGCAGAGGAAGAGGAGGAACTGGGCGTTCTCGTACGGCGTATCGCCGGGCGAGAGGAGGTTCACGCCCGCGTCGGTCATCATCGACCAGTTGTTGTGCTTGCCGCTGCCGTTGACGCCGTCGAACGGCTTCTCGTGGAGCAGGCAGACGAGGCCGTGCTTCGCGGCCGTCTTACGCATCGTCTCCATGAAGAGCTGGTTGTGGTCGG
>JAEEUO010000175.1 GCA_016286935.1 Bacillota bacterium
CTCCGCCATTCCTCCGGCGCGCTGGTCCTCGTCTACGGCCGCCGCGGTCAGAACGCGGAGAAGGAACCGTCGGGCGCCTGGGGCGAGCATGCCTGCATCAGCCGCGACGGCGGCGAAACCTGGGAGGAGGATCTTCTCCTGCACGAAACCACCCGCTCCGACCTTGGCTACCCCGCCACCGTCGAGCTTTCCGACGCTTCCCTCCTCACCGTCTATTACCAGCAGTTCAACTCGGACGGCTTCCCCTCCGTCCTCTGTACGCGCTGGCGTCTGTGAGGACGCAGGGGGCGGCGCCCCGCAAGAAACCGTGATACCCCCTCCCCTCTGCCGTACGGCTTTCGGCTGAGGGGAGGGGCTTCTGTTGGTCCCCGTTGACAAGCCATGCGGGCATATGATATAATTAGCTGTATTCCAAATCAACGCAACCAAGGAGCCAACGCTTATGATGACCATATCCGACGAGATCCGCTATATCGGCGTCGCCGACCGGCAGATCGACCTGTTCGAATCCCAATACCGCGTTCCCGAGGGAATGATGTACAATTCCTACGTGATCCTCGACGAGAAGGTCGCCGTCATGGACACGGTCGACAAGAACTTCACCCACGAATGGCTCGACAACCTCCAGTCCGCGCTCGGCGGCCGGAAGCCCGACTACCTGATCGTACAGCACATGGAACCCGACCATTCCGCGAACATCGTCAACTTCCTCAAGACGTATCCCGCAGCGACGGTCGTCGGCAACGCGAAGACGTTCGCGATGATCGAGCAGTTCTTCGGCAGCAAGCCCGAAAAGACGCTCACCGTCAAGGACGGCGACCAGCTCGTCCTCGGAAAGCACTACCTGAACTTCATCTTCGCGCCGATGATCCACTGGCCGGAGGTCATGGTGACGTACGACTCGACGGACCGCGTCCTCTTCAGCGCGGACGGCTTCGGCAAGTTCGGCGCGAACGACGTTGAGGATCCCGAGGGCTGGGACTGCGAGGCGCGCCGCTACTACTTCGGCATCGTCGGCAAATACGGCGCCCAGGTCCAGAAGCTCCTCGAGAAGGCGTCGACGCTGTCGATCGACGCGATCTGCAGTCTCCACGGACCGGTCCTGAAGGGCGCGGAAGTCGCCCACGCCGTCGCCCAGTACAACACCTGGTCGTCCTATGAGCCCGAGACCGAGGGCGTGTTCATCGCCTATACGTCCGTCTACGGCAATACGAAGGCCGCCGTCGAGCTCCTTGCCCAGAAGCTCCGCGACAAGGGCTGCCCGAAGGTGGCCGTCGCGGATCTCGCGCGCGAGGATATGTATGAGTGCGTCGAGGACGCGTTCCGCCACAACAAGCTCATCCTCGCGACGACGACGTACAACGCCGGCATCTTCCCGTACATGCGTGAATTCATCGGCCATCTGACCGAGCGCGGCTTCCGCAAGCGTACGATCGGCCTGATCGAAAACGGCTCGTGGGCGCCGACGGCCGCGAAGGTGATGAAGGGGATGCTCGAAGGCCAGCCCGACATCCGCTGGCTCGAGACGACCGTGACGGTCAAATCCGCGCTGAACGACCAGAGCCGCGAGGCGATCGAAAAGATGGCGGAGGAACTCTGCGTCGACTACGTCGCCCAGTCCCCGGTCAAGGCGAACAAGCAGGACCTTAAGGCGCTCTACAAGATCGGCTACGGCCTCTACGTCATCACCTCGAACGACGGAAAGCGCGACAACGGCATGATCTGCAACACCGTCGCCCAGGTCGCCGACAACCCGAAGATGGTCTCCGTCACGATCAACAAACAGAACTACTCCTGCCACGTCATCGAACAGACGAAGAAGATGAACGTGAACTGCCTCTCGGTCGACGCGCCGTTCGAGGTCTTCAAGCACTACGGCTTCCAGTCCGGCCGGACCGTCGACAAGTTCGCGGGCGAGGAGGTCATCCGCACGGACAACGGCCTCGCGATGCTGCCGCGCTACATCAACGCCCTGATGTCCCTCGAGGTTCAGCAGACCGTCGATCTCGGCAGCCACACGATGTTCATCTGCACGATCTCCGAGGCGCGCGTCGTCTCGAAGGCCGAAACGATGTCCTACGCGTACTACCAGTCCAACGTCAAGCCGAAGCCGGCGGCGGAAGGCAAGAAGGGCTGGGTGTGCAAGGTCTGCGGCTACGTCTACGAGGGCGATCCGCTGCCGGAGGACTTCATCTGCCCGCTCTGCAAGCACGGCGCCGCGGACTTTGAGCCGCTGAAATAACGGAAAGGGAAAACGACTGATATATGAAGACCGTAAAACAACAGTACCTGACCGGTGAGCGCGCCCTGTTCCGGGCGGCGGATCTCGAGATCGTCGACACGATCTTCGACGACGGCGAATCGCCGCTGAAGGAAAGCCGGGACCTGAAGATCCGGAACTCGATGTTCAAGTGGAAATACCCGCTGTGGTACGCGAAGAACATCGACGTCAAGGACTCGACGTGGTTCGAGATGGCCCGCGCGGGCGTCTGGTATACGGACAACGTCACCGTCGAGGACTCGGAGATCGAGGCGCCGAAGAACTTCCGCCGCTGCAACGGCGTGAAGCTCGAGGACGTCTCGTTCTCGAACGCCGCGGAGACGCTCTGGTCGTGCAAAAACGTCGAGCTCGAGGAGGTCGTCGCGCGCGGCGACTACTTCGCGATGAACTCCGAAGACATCCGCGCCGAGGAACTGATCCTCTTCGGCAACTACGCGTTCGACGGCTGCAAGAACGTCGTCGTGGAGGAGAGCCGCCTTCTGACGAAGGACGCGTTCTGGAACTGCGAGAACGTCGTCGTCCGCGACAGCTTCATCTCCGGCGAGTATCTCGCGTGGAACTCGAAGAACGTGACGTTTGAGAACTGCACGATCGAGAGCCTCCAGGGGATGTGCTACGTCGAGAACCTCCGGCTCGTGAACTGCAAGCTCATCAACACGACGCTCGCGTTCGAGTATTCGACCGTCGAGGCGGAGATCGATTCGAAGATCGACAGCGTCCTCAATCCGAAGGGCGGCAAGATCAAGGCCAAAGCGATCGGCGAGCTCATCATCCAGAAGGACGAGGTCGACCCGAAGAAGACGAAGATCGTCTGCCGGAGCGTCGCGAAGAAGTCCGACAAGCCCGAGTGGCTGCGATAGACCGTCCCGCGGCGGACCGGTAACGCAATAAGAAAAACACCGTCTCCGAAAGGGGACGGTGTTGTTTCGTTTGTTCGGTTCCTGCGGATCAGTTCAGGACCGGCGCATCCGTATCGCGGACGACTTCGATCTCCAGGAGATTGCGGATATCGCCGAGGCCCTTGAGCGAGACGTGGTAGTCGATCGAAACGGCGCCTCCCGCGGGGGACAGCGAGGTCGCGATCGAATACGTCAGAAGCTCCATCTCGATCGGGCCAAAATCGGTGTGGTAAAGGCCCTTGATGCGCTTGCCGGCCTCGAATTCCATCTTCGAGTCGACCGCGAACGACTTGCCGCTCCGCGTCATCGAAACGCGGTCCGGTGCGATC
>JAEEUO010000176.1 GCA_016286935.1 Bacillota bacterium
GCAGCACTCGAGCGTGCGGACGGGGATGTCGAGCGTGCGGAAGAGTTCGACGGTGTACTGCCAGAGCTTCTCGAACCACGCCGGGCTGTCCTCCGGCTCGCAGATGACGACCATCTCCTGTTTCTCGAATTGATGGATCCGGTAGACGCCGCGCTCTTCGATGCCGTGGGCGCCGACCTCCTTGCGGAAGCACGGGCTGTAGCTCGTCAGCGTCTGGGGCAGGTCGCCCTTTTCCATCATCGTGTCGATGAAGCGGCCGATCATCGAGTGCTCGGACGTGCCGATCAGGTACAGGTCCTCGCCCTCGATCTTGTACATCATATTCTCCATCTCCGCGAAGGACATGACGCCCTTCACGACGTCGCCGTGGATCATGAACGGCGGAATGAAGTACGTAAAGCCCTTCCCGATCATGAAGTCGCGCGCGTACGCGAGGATCGAGGAGTGGAGGCGGGCGATGTCGCCCTTGAGATAGTAGAAGCCGTTGCCGGACGTGCGGCGCGCGGAATCGAGATCGATGCCGTTCAGCGATTCCATGATGTCGACGTGGTACGGGATCTCGTAGTCGGGAACGACCGGCTCGCCGAACTTCTCGACCTCGACGTTGTGGGTGTCGTCCGGGCCGATCGGAACGGACGGGTCGATGATGTTCGGGATGACCATCATGCGCTCTTTGATCTTGGCCTGGAGTTCCTCCTCGAGCGCTTCGAGCTTCTCGAGCTCGTCGCCGAGGTGGGCGACCTCCGCCTTGACCTTCTCCGCCTCGTCCTTCAGACCCTGGCCCATCAGCCGGCCGATCTGCTTCGAGACGTCGTTGCGTTTTTTGCGCATGTTGTCCGCGCTGACCTTCGCCTCGCGGAACTGTTTATCGAATTCCAGCACTTCGTCGACGAGCCTTTCCTTGTCGAACTGGAATTTCTTTCGGATGTTTTCTTTGACCAGATCCGGGTCCTGGCGCAGCAGTTTGATGTCAATCATTTGAGGAATACCTCCCTGAGGTCCGTGGAACAGAAATACACAATAATTATATGCGTCCGAACCTTTTTTTGCAAGAAAAAGGGCTATATTCCGGCGGCGAAAAGGTATATAATCATCTTATTCAACGACGCACCACGAAAGGAGAAGCCATGTCCTTCTTTTTCCCGATCGGATCCCTGACGCTCCCGACCGTCATCTATTTCCTGGCGGCCGTCGTTCCCGCCGTCTTTTTGATGCACTTCATCTACAAACACGACCAGATCGAAAAAGAGCCGACGAAGCTTCTCGTCTCGCTCGTTCTGTTCGGCTGCGTCGCGGGCGTCGCGGCGATCGCGCTCGAGTATGCGGGCGAGTTCGTCCTCTACCGCCTCGTTTCGCCCTACAGCCCCTATTTCGTCTACATCCTCGCGTTCGGCGTCGTCGCGCTCGCGGAGGAAGGCGTGAAGCTGTTCTTCCTGAAGAGACGCACCTGGAACGACCCCGCGTTCGACTACAAGTTCGACGCGATCGTCTATTCCGCGTTCGTCTCGCTCGGGTTCGCCGCGTTTGAAAACGTCGGCTACGTCTTCCGCTACGGCCTCTCGGTCGCCGCGTCGCGCGCCCTGCTCGCCGTTCCCGCCCACCTCGGCTTCTCGGTCTTCATGGGCCTCTTCTACGGCCTCGCGAAACAGGCCGACGTCAACGGCAAGCCCGCCCAGGCGAAGCGCTACCTCGTCTGGTCGTTCCTCTCCGCCGTCCTGCTCCACGGCTTCTACGACAGCTGCTGCATGATCGGCACGGTCCTCTCCGAGATCATCTTCGTCGCCTTCGTCGTCGCGATGTACATCATCGTCGTCCGCCTCGTGAAGCGCGAATCCTCCCTCGACCGTCCGCTCGACGACTTCGCCGGCGAGGACCTCACGCCTCCCGAAACGTCGACGCCCGCCGACCCGTTCGAAGCGTCCTCCGGAGAGAGCGCCGACAACTGATCCCCTCCCCCGAAGCTACGCAAAACGAAGCGCCTGCAGTTCCCTGCAGGCGCCTTTTTACGATCTGCAACTTCTATCGTCCGGTCAGTCTCTTGAAGAGGATCGCAAGGCCGGCCAGGACGCCTCGACCTTTGTGACCGTCGCGGGAGCGGTGGCGTACTGGCCCACGCGGACCCTGTGCATCTGGCCGACGCCGCGAATGATCTGTTTCATCGTGTTTCTCCTTTCACTCCGCGTCTTCGCCGCCGCTGACGCGCGCCTCAACGGCGTGCCTCCCGTCCGCGATCTTCCGCCTTGTCCAGGCGTCGACGGCGGCGCGGAGTTCGGTCAAAAACGGGGAGAAGGCCGTGTTTTCGCGGCCGTATGTGAACTGAAGATCGTATTCGAGCGGGAGCCATGACGCGAGGTCCGATTCGTCGTGGGAGATCAGCGCCTCGAGCTTGTCGAGCGCCTTGTAGGTCTTCGCCTCCCGCGTTTCAAGCGCGTTCATTTCGGCAAGAAGCGACTGCCATTCACTCCGTTCGGGCTCCGGAAACGTCTCCACCCACGCGTCGTAAAGTTCCTCCTCGGTCGTTTCGTTCTCCCTGCTCTTGCGGAACGTCGGGATATCGCCCGTGAAGGCCTCTCCGAGGTCATGGATGAGGCACATCCGGACGACGCGGTCCATATCCGTTTCGCGGAACTCCTCTTCGCCCGCGAGAAGCATCGCCATCAGCGCGATCCGCCAGCTGTGATCGGCCACGCTTTCCAGCCGCCCTTCGGCCGCCTCACAGTGACGCGTCGTCGTTTTCAGCCGCGCCGCAACGCGTAAAATGCTCAGGTATTCATCCGGCGTCATCGTTGCAATTCCTCACTTCTTTCAAATCGGTTTACCGTAAACAGGATTCCGTCACTCGTCCCCGCCGCCGCGGATCCCGACGCTTCCGACGAACGGCCGGATGAGATCCGCGTACCGTTTGACGTCCTCCGCGGGAGGCGCCGAAAGCCCTGCGAACGGAACGGTGTCGCGGTCGATGAACGGCTGGAGGAACCAGCGCTTCGCGCCGCGGATCCATTCGCCGATCGCGCGGAACGAGTCGTCGTCGTGGAGCTGGGCGAGCGTCGTCGTGCGGAATTCGTAATCGACCGCGGGAACGCCTTCGAGTTTGCCCGCGCCCGCCGCGATGAGGAAATCCTTCGATTCCGCGACCTTCGCAAGGAGGCTTCCCGGCTTCGGCGCGCCGCCCGGAACGTAGCCCATGTCCGGAAGTCCGCACGTTTCCGCGTACCGCGCCGGGCTGTTCTTGACGTCCATCGCGACGTAGTCGACGAGGCCGGCGCGGACGACGTCCTTCAGCTGTTCGGGATACGCGCCGTTCGTGTCGAGCTTGACCGGGTAGCCGAGCTCCTTGATCGCCCTGAGCAGCTCCGGAAGGCCCTTGCGCGACAGCGGTTCGCCGCCGGTGAACGCGACGCCCTCGAGGATGCCCTTCCGCCCCTTCAGGAACGCGAGAAGCGCCGCGTCGTCCATGATCCCCGGCGGCCCCGCGTCGAGCAGCTCGCTGTTGTGGCAGAAC
>JAEEUO010000002.1 GCA_016286935.1 Bacillota bacterium
GTGGATGATTCGGATCTTCACGCCGCCGTTCACGCAGCGCGCCATCAGAGAGGCCCACAGGGCGAAATAGGCGCGGTCCGACGTCATCCAGTCCGTCGGCTCGTCGGAATACAGAAGCAGCTCTCCGCCCTCGCGCGCGGCGTCGGACAGAAACCGGACGACGGCGGCGCGGAGCCCCTCCGTTCCTTCGTAACGGGACGATACGGGAACGTCCGGAGCCTCCGGCACGGAGGCGGGAAGACCGGCGCCCGGATGGAAGGCGTCCAGCGACCGCAGGAACTGGCCGCCCATCGCCGCCCTGTCCTCCTCCTGGGAGGCGTCGTAAAGCCACGCCGCGACCGTGTCCGCGTTCAGTTCCGCCGCGTCCGTGCCGCACAGCTCCGCCAGCGCCCGCAGTTTTCCGCTCTTCCGCGCGGACGCGGCGAGAACGGCGCCCAGCCTCTCGGAGAGCTGCGCGTTCCCGTGCGGGGAATAGATGCCGGAGCGGTAGCGGCTGATGAGGGAGCTGTCGACGTTCAGGAGGGCGGCGAGATGGACGTTGGAAAGGGACAGCAGGGACATGGCCCGGTCCAGCTTTTCCCCGAAGACGTGGCGCTGGCGGTTCCGGGCGCGCTTGCTCTTCGGCGTGACCGTGCCGCGGGGAAGCGATACCGTTTCCGTATCGTAGAGCCACGCGATCAGCGCGGGGATCAGCGTCTCCCGGCCGGTGTCCGCCGCACCGCAAAGATCCGCCAGAACGGGGAGCAGGTTTTCATAATCCGAGTAGCCGTAGACGCCCTCCGCAAGCGACGCGACGCTGCGGCTCGAGGGCTTCGGCGCCCGGTTGCCGGTCTTCAGTTTGGAGATGTTGCCCGAGGAGCAGCCTGCGTAGCGGGCGATCTCGGTGTTGTTGCATTGAAGGCGTTCAAAGAGCGCGTTGATCCGGTCGGACAGCATGGCGGATCCTCCTTTCGTGATACGTCCAGTATACGCGATGGACAACATTTCTGCAATGAATAAAAGTTGTCCAATATGGAACGCGACCTCCGTCGGCGGTATACTGTACTTGCGAAAGTTCGCTCTTTTTGGCTTTCCGCAAGGAGGTTCGACTATGAAAAAACGCTTCTTCCCATTGTTTCTGGTGCTTGTGCTCTGCGTCGGGCTGTTCCCGGCACCGGTCCATGCCGATACGCATACCCACGGCGACGGTTGGACCGCGTGGACAGACCCGAAGAGCCTGCCGTCCACGGCGGGCAATTACTACCTGACGACCGACGTGACCGTCAGCGGCGTCCAGCATCTGGCCTGGAGCGCGCCGTCAGGGGTCACCAGGATCTGCCTGGAAGGCCATACGATCAACTGGTACAACAGCAAATATTCCAATTATAACCGGAATATCATGCGCGTCTATTCCGGCTCCGAGCTCCACATCTACGACAAAGACGACAACTCGGGCAAGATCACCGGAGGCGCCGCGACCTGGCAACGGAGCGATCCCAACGAGTTTTACTGGTGGCACGGCGGCGGCGTGTTCGTCGACGGCGGCAGGTTTTATCTCCACGGCGGCCAGATCACCGGGAACGGCGCTGTCGCAGGCGGCGGCGTCGAGGTCACGAACGGCGGCTATTTCGAGATGTCCGGCGGCGTGATCTCCGATAATACGGCCGACGGCACCAACTGGCCCTTTGCGGGCGGCGTTCAGGTCGAGGGCGGTTCGACCTTCACGATGACGGGCGGCACGATCACCGGGAACCATGATTACTGGAACGGACAAGAATATGTGAGGCGGTGGGGCGTATACATCAGCGCCGACAGCACCTTCAACGTTTCCGGAGACGTGAACATCACCGGGAACGTCGGCGAATATAACGTGCTCCTCGGCGAAGGCGTGAAGATCAACGTGACCGGCCCGCTTTCGGAGGATGCCCGGATCGGCGTCACAACCTGGAACAAGACCGAAGAAGGCAATACGACGGCCATTACCACCGGCCTCCCGGGGAACGGAACGCTGTCGAATTTCATCTGCAACCAGAACGAGAAGGATAAGAATGCCAACAACGGCTTCCGCCTCAGCGGCGGCAACATTGAAGCGTTCTACGGCACGCCGTATACCGTCAGCGTGACGGCCGGCGATCATATGACGAAGACGGACAAATCCGGCGCGGCATCCCAGACCGTCGTCGGGACGATGATCGACGTCGAATATACGGCCGAGGACTGCTACGCGTTCCCGGCGGATTACGAATCCCTCGGAACGACCTCGGGCGTTACCGTCACACGCGTCGACGCGAATAAGATCCGGATCTCCGGCACGCCCACGGAAAACGTGAACTTCGTTCTCGGCACGGCGCAGCCGGTCGAGGATCTCTATCCGCTGTGGATCGGAGGCGTGCGGATCCGGGAATCGAACAAGGACGATATCACGTCGTCGATCAGCGCGGCGTATCCGGGCTCCGCGAGCGGCACCGCCGCCTATGACCCGGACAAGAACGAACTCACGCTGGACGGCTTTACGCTGACGAACCAGAGCGGCGGCACGCTGCCCCGCGATTACCAGGGAATCTATTACGAGGGAACGGCCCCCCTGTCCGTCGTTCTGAACGGGAACAGCGCCGTGACGTCCCGTAGCACCGCGGACACGAATACCGCTGCCCTCCAGACGACTGCGGACGTGGCGTTCACGGGCTCCGGAAAGCTGGTCCTGACCGGCGCCGACACGTCGGGATACGGATACACATACGGGATCAACTGCAAGAGGGTGACCGTCGACGGACCGACCGTCGAACTGTACGGCGGGACCTCCGCGGGAGGGTATTCCTACGGTCTGTACGGCGACCTGGATCTGAAGAGCGGAACCGTCAAGGCGATCGCGGGGACAGCGACGTCCTACTACTCCTACGGTATTTACGGAAACGCCGCGGTGGCCGGCGGGAGCCTGACGGCCGGCGGCGGAACCTCGTATTATTCGAACACCGGTATTTACGGAGGCCTCACTCTGGACGACGGGACGGTGGACGTCCAGATCGGCACGAACACGAACACTTCGAGCGGCTATGACTGCCGCGGCATCTACAGCACCTCCACGGTCAACGGCGGATCGCTGACGATTACCGGCGGATCCAGTCCGCGCGGCAGCGTGATCGGCGTATACAACCAGCTGAACGTCACGGACGGGACCGTGCGCATCGAAACGGGGGACGCCCCGAATGACAACATCTGCGTCAACGGTTATCTGTACGTCGGCAAGGACGGCGAATCGAGCGACGCGTCGGTCACGCTGATCGCCGGGAGCGCGGGCGATGAGAGCACGGGCGTCAATTCGACGGTAACCGTTTACGGCGGAACGCTTGACGTCACCGCGGGATCTTCGACGAGCACGAGCAACGGCGTCTGGGGGACCTTCTATCTGTACGGCGGCGCTACCCGGATCGTGTCCGGAACGGCTCCCTACAGCTACGCCGTCAACGGCACGCCGTATTTCTATCGCAGCGGCTCGCTCGAACTGATCGCCGGCGACGGTTCCACCGCTTCCCAGGCGACCACGAATGCCGTCTACGTCTCCTCCGACAGCAAGACGGAAGTCGACGTCGTCTCTCCGAATCCGGACGGCTCGTCCCCGGTGCCCTACGTGAAGGAGGATTATGCCCAGTACCGGTACCTGAAGACCGGCCTGTCCTACAATCTCTGGGTCGGCGACACGCGGGTGACGGAGAAGAACGCTTCCGACGTCTTCAACGACGGCACGGTCTCGTTCGACGCGGCCACGGCGACGCTCCGGCTCAACGGCGCGACGCTGAACGCGTCCGGGGCGAGGGCGACCATCGAATACGGCGATCACGATCTCGGCGCACTGACGATCGAATGCACGGGCGCGAACACGCTGAACTATGCCGGAACCGGCCGGTACAACGTCTACAACGACGCCTATGATAACAATAACAGCAAATACTATCCGCTGACGGTCAAACTGCAGAACGGCGCTTCGCTCGATCTCTCCGCCGCCGCGGTCAGCTCGGGTTCCGGCGTCTATCCGTACGGGATCTATACGCCCGGGGAGCTGGTCATCGACGGAGCCGGAACGGTCAACGCCACAGGCGCGGACCTGACGGGCACCGCCCTGGGCGCCGGTGCGGGCGTCTACTGCTATGATCTCACGCTCTCCGGCGGCGCTGTGCTGAACGCCACGGGCGGAGACTGCGACGGAGTATACAACGACCGGATGAGCGACAGCTACGGCGTCCAGATCGAAGGGGGAGACCTGACGATCGGCGACGGTTCGAAACTGAACGCCTCCGGCGGATCGGTCATCGGATCGAACAACTCCAGCTACCCGGCGGTGAGCGCCGGCCTCGTGATGCGCCCTGAGCATACGGTCACGCTGAGCGGGACCGGAAAGGCGCTCGTAACGGGCGGCACGTTCAACGGGAGCGGCTACGGCGGATCCTACGGCCTCTTCCTTCTCGGCTGGGATCCCGGCGCGGTGACGTTCGTGACGAACGGCGGAAACACCTCCTTTGATATGCGCGGCGGAAGCGCTCACTCCGCGATCTATTACATCTACGGAAACTACTCGTTCGCGCGCGATCCGGAGAAGACGGATCTGACGACGTTTGAAAGCGCGGACAGCACGACCGGCACGGAGGCGGTCGATTCGACGGTCTCCTTCTACGGGAGGAACGCGGCGGACAAGCGGATCCTCATCACCGGGCGGGCCGTCTACAGCGTCGCGATCACCGCGGGAACCGGCATGACGCCCGCCGCGGCCTACAACGAAACGGTCAAGGGCCCGGACGCGATGACGGCGCAGACGTACACCGCGGACGAGGGGTATTACTTCCCGACGGACTACACCGGCGCGGCGCAGAACGGCGTCACCGTGACGCGCGACAGCTATACGGAGATCACCGTCTCCGGCACGCCGACGGCCGACGTCGATCTGACGCTTCCCGCGGCGATCGCGAAGACGGTCCTTCCGACACCGGCGGCGACCTTCGTCGCGGACGGCGCGGATTCCGGCGTCCTGACGATCCAGGCGGCCGGTTCCTATCAAGCGGTGTACAAGGACAGCAGCGGCGGAGACACCGGAATGTACACCGTCCAGGCGCAGGCGAACGACTGGCCCGTGAACAAGATCGGACCGGGAACCATGACCGTCCGCGCGGTCCCGGATCTGCTTGACGCGGACGCGCAGGCCACGAAGCTTCAGAGCGCGCCTCTTGAGATCACCGTCACGAAACCGGACAAGCCCGCGGTCTCCTCGACGAACTGCACGACCGAGGACAACAACGACGGCACGATCACCGGCGTGACTGCGGCGATGGAATACAGCGAGGACGGTACGAACTGGACGGACGGAACCGGCGCGGACCTCACGGACCTCGTTCCCGGCACGTATTACGTGCGCGTCAAGGCGGCCGGCACGGCGCTTGCCTCCGACACGCTGCGACTCAGTATCAGCGGCTTCAACACGTACGTTCCGGAGGATGAACCGAACCTGGAGATCGTCGACGCGACGGAACAGCACGCGGACGAGTATCCGGACGAAACGGTCTTCGAACGGACGAGCCCGTACTACCAGACCGCGGAACAGGAATACACGATCCCCTACGAGCCGAAGGAAGATGAGAACCCGAAGCGCGTGACCGTATCGAAGGTCGGCGCGGACGGCGAACTCGTGAAGCTCGACGCGGAATACGACGAAGAGGCCGGCGGCTACGTCGTCCGGGACGACGGCACGACCGCGACGTACGTCGTCGGATACGCGCCGTTCCCGTATGAAGACGTTCAGGAGGACGACTGGTACTACGACGCCGTCGACTGGGCCGACGTCGAAGGCATCACCGAGGGAACCGAAGAGACGCTGTTCGAGCCCGAAACGAAGACGAGCCGCGCGGACGCGGTGACGCTCCTCTGGCGCGCGGCGGGATCGCCCGAGCCCGCCGGGACCGCGTGCCCGTTCACGGACGTTCCCGCGGACGCGTATTACGCGAAGGCCGTCCTCTGGGCGTATGAGAACGGCATCACCGAAGGCGTCGCGGACGATCTCTTCGGATCGGACGATCCGGTCACGCGCGCGGACTTCGCCGTCTTCCTCTACCGCTACATCCAGTCGACGGGCGGCGGCTTCACCGGCCTCTGGGCGTTCCCGCTCAACTTCGAGGACGCGGCGCTCGTTCCGGATTACGCGTATGAGGCGTTCTGCTGGCTCGTGATGAACGGCATCGTCGAAGGCGACGGCGGAAACCTCATGCCGCTTCGCGACTGCTTCCGCTGCGAGGCCGTGACGATGCTCTTCCGGGCGTTCGGCGAATAAGACAAAAACAGCCGGTTTGCGCGAAAAAAAGCGCAAACCGGGCCGTGATACCAAAACACGAAAAAAACGGCGCAGAGAGGCGATTAAGGCCCTCTGCGCCGTTTGTATTTACGCGTCGAGAAGGACGCTCTTCAGATAGACCGCCGCGGGGCCGGCGTAGGGCTCGTAGGAGCCGAGCGTCGTGTAGATGATGCGGCTTTCGTCGTACGCGCCGTCGTACGCGGCGCAGGCGCGGATGAACATCGACCGGAGCGTCGGGTTGCGGAAGAGGTTGCCCGCGAGGATGATGCGGTCCGGCGCGAGGATCGTTCCGGCGTTGACGATCGACCGCGCGAAGAGGTCGACGGCTTCGTCGAAACGGCGCTTCGTCGCTTCGTCCGCGTGCTCGTACGCGCTCGCGAACGTTCCGGGGGTGAAGGGGAGGATCCGGTTCAGCGCGTCGGCGGAGACCATCGTCTCGAGGCAGCCGGTCCTTCCGCACGAGCACCGCTCGCCGGCGGGATCGACGATGAGATGGCCGAGCTCGGCGGCGCGGCCGCGGGTGCCCTTGTAGATGACGCCGTCGGTGACGACCGTCGCGCCGACGCCCGGGCCCCATTTCAGGATCAGGAGGTGGTCCTTCGTCCGCCCGTCGCCGAAGAGCATCTCGGCCGTCGCGAACGCGTCGACGTTGTTTTCGCAGAGGACGGGAAGATGAAGCTCGCGCTCAAGGATCCGCGCGACCTCGACGGGCGCGTCCCAGATGCCGTAGGCGTGGAGCGCGGCGCCGCGTTCGGGATCGACCGGGCCGACCGCGCCGACGGAGCAGCATTCGATCCGGCGCGCGGCCTCCGCGCGGAGGGAGGAACTCAGCGCGCGGCACGTGTCGGCGACGCGCGCGAGGAAGGCTTCGGGGGAAACGGAAGCGTCGGTCGGGATGACGCGGATGAGCGGCAGCCCGTCGCCGCTCACGGCGTTGCGCAGCAGCCTGCCTTTCCGGTCGACGATCGCGACGGCCGTTTCGGACGATTCGATGTTGACGGCATAACAGTATCCCGCGTCGGCGGCGATGTCGAGCAGGACCTTCCGCCGTCCGACGGAGCCGGAGCGGGACCGGTCCGTTCCGGTCTCGGTTAGGACGCCCTCGTCGAGGAGGGCGGTCGTGATCTGGGAAACGGACGCGGCCGTCAGGCCCGTCATCTCCGCGATGTCGGTGCGGGAAACGGGTCCTTTGGCTTCGATGCAGTTCAGGATCAGGGCGCGGTTCTCCTGACGGACGCGCTCCATGTTCATGCCGGTTTTCGTCATACCGGTTTCTCCTTTCCTATAACCAACTAATAGCGCAGAACGGGGAGATCGAGCATGCGGGCGAGGATCCCGAGTTCATCCGCGCAGTCGCCGTAGAGAACGGTGTAGTGGGGTTCCCAGCCGTCCAGGACGGTCGTCTCGACGATCTCCTTCGCGGGCGCGTTCGTGCGGACGACGAGGGAGGTGCCGAGGAACTGGCGCGGCTTATCGAGCACTTCGCCCGAACAGATGAAGAAGCGGAACGCGCCGTTCCGGTCCTGTCCGATGCGGAAGACCGTCGCGGCGGGGGCCGCCTTGCAGCCGAATTCGAGCGTCGGGCCGATCCTGCGGTTGCAGTGGACGCCGACGCAGGCGCCCGTATCCTCCCGCGCGAGCGAGCACGCCGCCGTTCCGCAGTGCCAGAACGAGATCGTGTTCTCCGCTTCGTCGAGGGAGACCGGGTCGCCGAAGAACGCGGGCGTTCCGGTCAGCTTCCGGCCGAGCGCCATCGAGAGCGCGCCGTACGCGTCCGCCTCGCAGCTCGCGGCGACGCCGCGGTCGTTCAGCATCGCGAGGACGGCGCAGACGGGCGTTCCGAACGACGTGAAGAAGTCGGGCCAGCACCGCGACGCGATCGCGTCGACGTGCCGTTCGGTCACGAATTCGTCGTACGCCTTGTAGAGGCGCGCGAAATCGAGGCGGTTCCGGTCGGGCGTCTCGTCGAGGCCGCTCATCGCGCTTTTCGCCTTCGCGAGGTACGCCGCGGCGTCCTCGTCCGTGAACGATCGCGCGCGGTCGATCAGCTCGCGCGCCTCGACCGATTCGAGCTTCACGCCGAACGTCTTCCGCATCTCCAGATCGAGCGCGCGGCCGAAGCCGAAGCCCTCGGGGGTATGGCCGATCTGGACGAGCCGCATCGACTTCATCTCAAACCGGAGGCGCGCGGCGCGCACGACGGCCGCGACGCGCTTTTGTACCGCGTCCTCCGCCGGCGAACCGAAGACGTATTCGAACGGTCCCTCGCGGAACCGGCGGATCGCGTTGGCGGCGGAGTAGGCGCCCGTCAGCGAGTTGAGGCGGAGGCGTCCGCCGTCGATCACGGGCTCGCGGAGCGTCCAGAGGAGGATCGGCGCGTTCGGGAAGCGCGCGAGGACCTCCTCCGCGTAGGCGCCGTTCGCGAACGTCGCGTTCTGGAGAACGATCAGATCCGGCGAGACGGTCTCAAGGAACGCCGAAAGGCGGTCGACCGTCAGAAGGAGGTCGTCCGGGACGCGGACGTTTCCGTCGAGAGAACGGAGCAGCGCGGCGGACTGTTCGAATTCCGCGCGGGCGCTCTCGAGGTGGAACGTGCCGACGCCGATCGGAAGATAAGCGATTTCAAAGGGTTTCATAGGGTTCACCGTCAATAGAGGAGCGCGCGGTTCGGGCCGAGCAGGCCGGGATACGCGCCTTTTTTCATCAGGGGTTCGCGGTCCGGGTGGGCGAGGAGCCACTTGTTCCGCTGGAAGAGAAGCCTTGCCTCCGGGTCGCCGTTCCGTATCGCTTCGTCCCGCAGCGCGCGCTCGCCGTCCGTGAGCGGCGTGTTCGTGCCGCGCGGGAGGATGATCGCGTCGCGGAACCCCTCGTCCGAAACGCGGAGAGGGGAGAAGTGGAGCGTCGTCGCGTAGAGCTCGAGGACGGTCCCGCGGGGCGCGAAGAACACCTCCGCGAGGGCGCCGTCGTACGACGGAAGGGCTTCGCCGTCCGCCGCGTCCGGTCCGCCGGAGAGGCCGCGGACGTCCTGGACACGGCCGAGCGCGAGGCAGAGATCCGTCGCGCAGACGTTGATCTCGCTGCCTTTGTGGTACTCGAAGCCGTTGTAGGTCGAGTTGCGGCCGTTGCAGTAGCCGATCTCGGGAGCCATCCCGCCGTAGAACGCGGCGGCGAGCTCTTCGCATATCGGAAACCGCTCCATCGCGGGATCCGACGCCACGTAGACGTTCCCCTCGGCCGGGACGGGCGTCTCCGTTTCGAGGTACCGGATCAGGTCCGCGCAGTCATAGCCCGTGAGGATCCTGCCGTAGGGACGGAACGCGTCGTCGGACACGCTATAGATCATTATATCATTTTTGCGGATCAAGTCATCGAGTTTATTCACCGCGCACCACCTTGATCGTCGCGGAAAGGTCTTCCTTCCCGAGACCCATCTCGAGCGCCCGGTCATAGACGCGCGCGACGTTCTCCTCGCCCGGCATCGGGAAGCCGATCTCCTTCGCCATATTGAGGCAGATGTGGACGTCCTTGTGCTCGTTCTGTACCGAGAAGGCAGTCGTGTAATCCTCGTTCGCGAGATTCTCCAGCTTCGAGGTGAGGTACGAATTCCCCGCGCCGCCGTAGGAGATTGCCTGGGCGAACGTCCGGATGTCGATGCCCATCTTCGCGGCGAGCGTCGCCGTTTCGTTGACGCCGTTCTGGATCTGGGAGAGGAGCGCGTTGTGGCAGATCTTCATCACGAGGCCGGTGCCGTTCCCGCCGAGGTGCATGACGTGTTCGCCCATGTAGAGCAGGATCGGCTTCATCGCCTCGAACGCCTCGTCCGAGCCGCCGACGAGGATGTTGAGCTTGCCGGCGATCGCGGCGGGCTTGCTCTTCAGAACGGGCGCGTCGATGAACTCCGCGCCGGTCTTCTTGACCGTCTCCGCGATCTCCACCGAGGCGGGCGGGTCGATCGTGCCCATGTCGACGCACGTTTTGCCGGGTCCGAGGAACGGCAGGATCTTCGTGTAGACGTCGCGGGAATGGGCGGACGTCGGGACCATCGTGATGATGACGTCCGCGCGCTTCGCGATCTCGATCTCATCCGCGCAGGGGACGGCGCCGATCGCGGCGAGCTTTTCGTTCTGGGACGGCTTGTGGTCGTAGCAATAGACGGTGTCGTTGTGTTTCCGGACGATGTTTTCGCACATGGATTCGCCCATGATGCCGAGTCCGATGAATCCGATCTTCATTTCGATTGCCTCCTGCCTCTCATTCCTTCGCCGTGTTGTCCCACGCGTTCTGGAACGTTTCGATGCCCTGGCGCGTGTAGGGGTGGTTCATCGAATCCTTGTAGACGGCAAGGCCGGCCGTCACGATGTCGGCGCCCGCGACGGCGCAGTCGACGAACTGCTTCGGGGTGCGGATCGCGGCGCAGATGATCTGCGTCTTTCCGGTGAAGCCGTAGTTCGCGTAGATGTCGACGATGTCCTGGATGTACTGGCGGCAGTCCTCGCCGTTCGCTTCCTTCCAGCCGATGAACGGGGAGACGAAGAGCGAACCGTTCTTCGCGGGAAGGATCGCCTGCGCGGCGGAGAAGATCAGCGTCACGTTCGTGCGGATGCCCTCCTGTTCGAGGCGGCGGGCCGCGGCGATGCCGGCTTCGGTCGCGGGGATCTTGATGACGAAGTTCTTCGAAATCGGCGCGATCTTCCGCGCGGCCTCGATCATGCCCTCGGTGTCGAGGATGTGGGGGTCGATCTCGACGGAGACCGGGAACTTCTCCCAGCCCGTCAGGCCTTCCTTTTCGATCCAGTTCGCGATGTCGCCGACCGCCGTCAGGAACGGCTTGCCGGAGAGCATGATGTGCTTCGGGTTCGTCGTGACGCCGTCGATGCCGAACGTATGGTACGCTTCGTTGATCTCGTCGAGTTTGGCGCTGTCGAGAAAGTATTTCATGGTTGAGTATCCTCCTTGCATTTAAAACGGAACGGTCCGTTATTTTGTCGTGTTGAATTTGAGCGCGTTGTCGCGGTTCCAGAGCTTGTCGTAGGCGAAGCCGGTGAGCTTCTCGCAGACGGCGACCTCTTCCGGCGTGGCGGCCGAATCGTCCTCGCCCTTGCGGCGCGCGATCTCTTTTTTGATGATCTCGAATTCCTTCTTCTTCATCGGGAAGATGACCGTGAAGAGGATCGCGAGCGCCATCAGGACGATCGGCGCGAAGACGTAGATCAGGGCGATGCCGTGCTGCGTCGAGGCGGCCTGGCGGAGTCCGCTGTTCGAGAGGACTTCGTCGTAGCCGACCATCGCGAGCAGGACGCCGATGATGGCCGTCGAGAAGCCCGTCGCGATCTTGCGGACGAACGTCGCCATCGCGGAGCAGGTGCCCGGACGGCTGATCGAGGTGATGAGCTGGTCGACGTCGGCCATGTCGGCGAGGATCGCGTAGATCGTCGTCGAGGAGCCGGCCATGCCGAGGCCGATGATGAACGAGAGCACGAGGATGATCATGAAGTTCGCGCCCTCGTGGGAGAACGCCAGAAGGGCGAGCGTCGCGGCGATGCGGACGGGGAAGCCGACGAGCAGCGGGAACTTCTTCGACGTCTTCGCCATGATCGGCGTGAAGAGGATCGTGCCGACGAACTGGGAGAGCAGGATGACGGCCATCAGGTAGGTGAAGCGGCCGCCGCCGTACGCGTTGAGAACGTCGTCGACGTAGTAGACGGCGAGGCCGGTCACGAAGTCGGCCGCGCCCTGGCCGCAGAGGAAGATGCCGATGAAGAGGCGGAACGAACGGCTCTTATAGACCGTCAGCGACTGGACGAACGATTCGCCGAACCCGATCTTCACGACGGGTTTCTGTTTTTCCCACGTGCCGAAGAACGTGAGAAGGATGCAGATCAGGAAGATCACGCCGAAGATCAGCGCGCAGGTCAGATACGGCGCGGGATTCGTGTTGTCCTTGATCAGGAGCGTCGGGATCAGGCCCGCGAGGATCGCGCCGAACGTCGAGAAGATCATGCGCGTTCCGGAGAACTTCGCGCGGACGGTGTAGTCGTCGACCATGTCGGGGAGCAGGCCGTTGTACGGGACCATGACGATCGTGAAGCCGGTCGAGAAGAGCATGTACATCAGCATGTAGAAGACGTACTTCGTCGTCATCGAGTCGCTCGAGACGCGGATCCACATCAGGATGAAGGTGATCGCGCTGATGACGCTTCCGATGAGGATGTAGAAGCGCTTCGGGCCGAACTTCGATCTCGTCCGGTCGCAGATGTTGCCCATGATCGGGTCGGTGACGGCGTCCCAGATCTTGCCGATGAGCGGGATCGTGCCGGCGAGCGCCGTGGGCATGCCGAGGGCCTTCGTCAGAAAGACGGTGTAGAAGGTCGAGATGACGACGAACGCGCCGCCGCCGTAGATGTCGGCAAAGCCGTAGCCGAGCCGGGAGCGGAGAGACGTCTCTCGCGGGTTCCGTTGATCCATTGCGGTTCCTCCTTGCAGGATGACGGGAAAAGGGGTTGGTTTATTCGTTCCGGCCGAGAGCGAGGAACTCGTTCAGCCGGGGACTTTCCTTGCGGATGAAGACGGGGGGACGGCCGACGGGCGCGGGGACGGTGATCGTCCCGGAGACGTATTCGCGGCCGGTGAAGAGGTGGATCCAGCGCCCTTCGGGAAGGGTGACGGCGCGTTCCCCGGCGCCTTCCGCGAGAACGGGACACACGAGCAGATCGCGTCCGAGCAGGTACTCGGTCGTCTCCGTGTAGGCGAACGCCTCGTCGTAATGGTAGAAGAGCGGGCGCATCACGGGGATCCCGCGGTCCGCGCATTCCGCGACGCATTCCTTCAGGTAGTCCGCGAGGCCCGCGTGGAGGCGGGACGTCCGCGCGAGCTGGGCGAGGAGCTCCGCGTCGCCGTCGAACTGGACGTTGCGCGAGGGCTGGTTGCCTTCGTGGAAGCGGTAGAGCGGCGAGAAGGCGTTCATCTCCTCCCAGCGGAGCAGGAGCTCCTTCGGCCGCGTCATGTGCATGATCGTCGTATAGCCGCCCGCGTCGGAGTGGGTGATGCCGAAGCCGCTCATCGCGAGGGAGAGCGTCGCGGGAATGACCGACGGGAGGCCGTCGTCGCGGGACCAGTCGACGTGCTGGTCGCCGGTCCACATCATCGTCGAGGCCGCGACCGTTCCCGTATGGCCCGCGCGCGTGAAGAAGAACACGTCGTCCTCCTTTCCGCACTCGCGGATCGCCTCGCGGTTCAGACGCGCCCAGACGGCCGGCCACGTGTTGTGGACGTACGCGGGGTCCTCGCCGCTCCAGAGCACGCAGTCGGTCGGCAGATACTCGCCGAAATCGGCCATCCAGCCGCCGAGGCCGAGGCCGATCATGTTCGTCTTGACGATCTCCTTGTACCAGGCGTACGCGTCGGGGTTCGTGAGGTCGATCATCGCCGCGGGGAACGTCGTGATCGTGACGAGGTAGTCCCCGCCGTCCCTGTTCTTCACGCAGAAGCCGCGCTCATGGGCCGTCCGGTAGAGATCCTTTTCGATCGCGAGGAAGGGGTTGATGTAGCCGAGGAAGCGGACGCCCGCCGCGCGCCATTCCGCGATCTTCTCATCGAGGCGCGGATAGAGCTCGCGGTCCCATTCCCAGTTCCACATGACCTGGTAGCCGAAGCCCGTCCGGCGGCAGCCGCACCAGTCCTGGGACCAGACGCCGCAGATCTCCGCGCCGGCGGCCTTCGCGGCCGCGATCTTCGCGTCGACCGTCTCCGTGCCGCCCTGGATCGCGACGATCGCGCCGCCGTAGATCCAGTCGGGCAGGACGGACTGGCGGCCGAGAAAGGCGGACAGCTTTTCGGAGAGAGCGGGGAACGTTTCCGCGGAAGCGGTGTAGAGCACGGGCAGCTCCTGGAAGCGGAGCGTCGTCCGTCCGGGCTCCGTGAAATCGAACTCCGCGTAGCCGTTCACGTCGGCGTGGACGTAATACTTCCGGCTCGACACGAACGTCGGCTGGGCGTAGTACGATTCGTAGCGGCCGAACGGCAGCGTATGGGCAGGGTTCTTGCCGAGCACCTTCTCGCGGATCATCTTCTTGCCGATCCGGTCGGTGTTCTGGTGTTCGGCGACGAAGATGCGGACGTTCTCGCCCTTCAGGTCGAACTTCGAGTACGTCTCGCCGCAGCCGTAGACGTGTTCGTCCGGGTCGGCCGGAAAGGAGACGTAGAAGCGGTTGTGGGGCGCCTTCGCGGCGATCCCCGTGTAGGCGAGCCGCGCTTTCACGCGTCCGCCTTCCTCTTCGGTGACGTACAGCGTATAGCGCTCCTCCGGGGACGTTCCCGCGTAGGCGACCGCGACGCCGTCGGCCGTCTCCGCGGCGTGTTCGCGCGTCAGGCGGACCGGCTTTCCGGTCTTCTGTTTGTACGAAAAACTCCCCCGCGTCATCGTGAAGCGGTTTTCACCGACGGCGACGGCGAGTTCGAGGCAATTCCGGAAATCGATCATGGCGGGCGCCCTCCCAGCGGAAGCACAATTAATTAAAGACTTTAATAAATTCATTATACCGACTTTTTCAGGAAAAACAACCCCTGTGATAAAAGGAAAACCCCGCATGCGCGGGGCGTTTCACAGGAAGGCGGTCAGTCGATCTCGTGGCGCCGTTTATCCGACCGTATCCGGTCGAAGAGGACGCGGTAATACGATTCGTCGGTGGACGAGAGGATCCTCTGGAGCGACGCCCGGACGGAGAGGTCGTGGAGCCACGACGTGACGAGCGGGGAGAAGCGCGTCCGTTCGCCGCGGAGGACGCGTTCGATCGCCGCGTCGGGGCCGGCCGGGGACGCGTCGACGAGGGCGACGGCGACGGCGATCACGTCGGTCATCTGGCGGTACGGGGAATCGGTCCGGACGTAATCGTCCGGGTATCCGCCCGCGCCGTTGTACCAGGAATGGTGGCCGTGGGCGACGTCCGCGAACCGTTCGGTCGAGGCATGCTCCTTCAGGTCGTCGCGGCCCGCGACGGTGTGGAGCTCGTAGAGGCGCTGCTCGCTCTCGAACAGCTTCCGCGAGCGCATCAGGCGCTCCATGTTCATCTTCAGGAGGCCGATGTTGCAGAGCAGTCCGCATTCGCGCGCGTAGTCGAGGACGAGCGCCTTCTTCCGCGCCGGGCTCGCCACGTCCTTCAGGAACGGGATGTCGTCGAAGAACGCCGCGTCGCCGCGCAGGAGGGCGCCGGCCAAAAGCATGGCGATCTCGCCCGTCCGGAACGCGCGGATCGTCAGGATCGGGTCGTAGCGCCGCATCAGAGCGAGCATGACGTCCTTGTAGCTTTCGGCGCCCGGGATCTCGTAGTATTCGGCCGATACGAGGTTCAGCGCGTAGTCGAAGGAGTCGTCGAGGTGATCGAGCGGGAAGGTGAGGAGCGTCTTCATCATCTTCCGGTACGCGCGGAGCAGGAACTGGTTGCACTCGTCCTTCGTCTGCATCGAAGGCGTCTCGCGCATCAGGTGGGCGTAGTAGAGCGGGAGCTGGATGTTCGAGTAGAGGCCGGAGGTGTCGTACCGGTCGTACGGAGCCATATCGATCAGATGCTCCATCCGCTGGAGCGTCGTCGCGAGATCGACGAACCCGCAGTTGTATTCCATCTCATAATACGGCCAGAGCCAACGCACGTTCGGGGTGTCCGTCGCGTTCTCGGGCTCGAAGACGATCTGGCACGCGCCGAGCACCTCGGCGAGCTCGTCGGCGTTGAGGTCGCCGCGCGAGAGGATGTTGCGGTTGGAGCTCATCTGCATGTTCGTGCGCTTCTCGAAGACGTCCCACGGCAGGCCGGGCGCGAGGTTCCGGTAGTAATCGTCGCGGCAGATGCGCAGGACCTTCCCGCTCGCGGCGATGCGCTTTTTCGTGCCGATCGTGCAGAGCGCGATGTTGGCGAGGGCGCGGATGATGTAGCCCTTCGTCTCCTCGTCCTCGATCGAATCGAAGAACTTCAGATACGAGCCGGCCTCGGTGAAGATCATCTCGTTCTCGAAATAGAGCTGGGTGAGGCGGCTTCTGGCGAGGCCCTGGGCGGTCCGGCGCTGGTAGTAGAGGCCCATGCCGAGCTTGTAGAGCTCGCGGATGACGCCGTTGCGGTCGCGGCGGACGCGGTAGAGGCTGAGGAGCGCGTCGTGGATCAGATTGTAGACGCCGCAGTCGAGGTTCGTGTGCCAGTCCATCAGCTGATCGCCGAACGCGACGAGATCCGCGATCGTTTCGGGCGTCGCGTTGTGGAGATCGTCGAGCACGGGGAACAGAGACGCGTCGAGCAGATCGGTGTTCTCCCGGAAGAGCGCGTCGATCCGGTTGCTCGCTTCACGCCGCTGCCCGTACCACGCGTCAAAATCACCGTCGAAGCCGGCGGAGAGGTCGCGGAGACGGACGATCTCGCGCATATTCTCGATGTAGCGGGTCTGGTAGGGCTGCATCCGGGACCTTTCTACAGAATCTGACGGAGGGTCTGCATGAGTTTGTTGATGTCGATCGGCTTCGCGATGTGGCCGTTCATGCCGTATTCACGGGCCTTCGCGATGTCCTCGGCGAAGATGTTGGCCGTCATCGCGTAGATCGGGATCTTCTCCGCGTCGGGGTGGCCGGAGGCGCGGATCGCGCGCGTCGCGGCATAGCCGTCCATGACGGGCATCTGGATGTCCATCAGGATCAGATCGAAATAGCCGGCGGCGCAGGCGGAGAAGCGGTCGACGGCTTCTTTGTCGTTTTCCGCCGTCTCGACCGAGGCGTTCGTCGCGAGCAGGATCTCGCAGGCGATCTC
>JAEEUO010000177.1 GCA_016286935.1 Bacillota bacterium
GGAGAGCGATGTGTTGATGACCGTGAGCGGCGTCTTGAGCTCGTGGCTCGCGTCGGTGATGAACTGCTTCTGCTGTTCGATCGCGCGGACCGTCGGGTCGATCGCCCTGCGCGAGAGGAGCTTCACGAGCAGGTACACGAGCAGCACGCAGAACGCCGCAGCCGCGAGCGACAGGACCGCGAGAAGCCGGACGGAGCGGAACTCGCGGAAGCATTCGAGGAAGACGGCCAGATGACCGCCGTCCTCCGTTTCCGTGACGAGATAGCGGTAGTTGCCCGTGAAGCCGTACCCCTCGCCCTTCGCGCGGGCGAGCGCGAGGTAGGCGTCGGCGTCGTCGACGGTGACGGCGGCGATGCGGTCGAAGTTCGCGTTCGTCAGCGATCCGTCCGCGTCGTACGCCAGCGTAAAGTAGCGCGTCGAGAAGAGCGCCTCCTCGTTCATCTGGCCGCCGAAGCCGGTGTGTCTGCGGTCCTTTTCGCTGAGGCCGTCGATCCTTCCGTTCGGACCGGAGGGCGGCGTTCCGTCCGGGAAAGCGGGCGGCGTCTCGCCGTCGGCCGGCCCGTTCCAGTCGAGCCGGTTCGGCATCTCGCCGCGGTTTTCGGCGATGATCGCGAGCGTGTTCTTCAGGCCCGCGTCGGTCGATACGAAGTTCGCGGCGTTGACGATCAGCGTCAGGACGAGCATGACGGCGGCGACGGAGACGGTCGTGATGCGGATGAAGCGTTTGCGGAGACGTTTGATCATTTGGCGTCCTCCAGCATATAGCCCATCCCGCGGACGGCCTTGACGGTCACGGACGAGCTAATCGATTTGAGCTTTTTGCGCAGGTTCGAGATGTGGACCCAGACGACGTTGATCTCCGCCTCGCTGTCCCATCCCCAGACGCGCTCCATAAGCTTGTCGGCCGAGAACACGACCTTCGGGGAGCGCATCAGGAGCTCGAGCAGCTGGAATTCCGTTCCGGAGAGGCGCACGCTCCGGTCTTCGCACGTCGCGACGCCGGCGTTCGTGTCGAGCGTCAGGTCGCCGAACTTCAGCACGCTCGGCGTATAATCGCCGCTCCGGCGGAGAAGCGCGCGCACGCGGGAGAGGAGCTCCGGCGCCGCGAACGGCTTCGGCAGATAGTCGTCGGCACCCGCGTCGAGCCCTTCGACACGGTCTTCGGTCTGGGCCTTCGCGGTCAGCATCATGACGGGTTTCGCGTACCCGTCGGCGCGGAGCCTCTTCAGGACTTCGATGCCGTTCATCTTCGGCATCATCACGTCGAGGATCACGACGTCGTATTCGCCCGTCGAGGCGTAATCGTACGCGTCGCGGCCGTCGTGAACGGCGTCGACCGTGAACTGGTTTTTCGTAAAGAACGCCTCGAGCGCTTCCGCGAGGTCGAGTTCGTCTTCGGCGATCAGGAGTTTCATCGGATCTCTCACTTTCTGTCGGTTTCTATTATGCGGTCTGTTTCGGGAAAACACAAGAAGGAAGCGTTCCGGCTTCCCTCTCGTGCATCTGTTTTGTATATGGAGGAGTAATACGCATCGGATGGTTGCGCGGCCTTACAGCGCTTCCTTGTCGGCGACGCGGCCGAACGAGACGGTGAGGTTTCCGTTGCGGCAGCGGAGCTCGTCCATGAACTCCTTGATGCCCGTTTCGCCGGCGAGGCGGACGCGGTACCGGAGCTCGTAGAGCGTGCCCATGTTCGTCGTCTTGACCTGCTCGAGCTCGGCCGATCTCGTGTATTTCGCGAAGAGGTCGTCGAAGAGTCCCTCGTAATCGAGACTTTCGGGGATCGTGATCTTGAGCATGCGCTCCTGTTCGGCCGAGCCGCCGAAATTGACGGCCGTGAGGACGATCAGGAAGACCGCGAGGATCGCGAGGAAGAGGGCGGCGAGAAGGACATAGCCCATGCCGGTCGCGAGTCCGACGGCCATCGCGGTGAAGACGGCGCCGATCTCGCGGGCCGAGCCGGTGGCGGAACGGAAGCGGATGAGGCTGAACGCGCCCGCGACCGCGACGCCGGCGCCGAGGTTGCCGTTGACGAGCATGATCACGGTCTGGACGACGAGCGGAAGAAGCGCGAGGGTGATGATGAAGCTTTTCGAGGCCTTGCTCTTGTAGCCGAAGAGCAGGGCGGTGCCGATGCCGAGTACGATCGAGACGGCGGAGCAGATGAGGAAGGTGGAAACGGTGATCTCGGAACCGAGGATCGAGCTAAGCACTTTGACGCATCTCCTTTCGGAAGGGGACGGCGGCGGGCCGTCTCGCATTGACTTTCTTCATAACGATGTTTTTGTAGTACGTTCCGTATTTCGAGAACGAGGTCTGGAAGGCGCCGGCTTCGCTTAAGAGGGCGGTGAGCCAGAGGGGAGCGGCGCCGGGGATCTTGATCTCCATCAGAATCTGGTCTTTTCCGAGGATCGGGTAGCCCCAATCGCCCTTCCGGAGGTCGAGATCGGTCTCGCGGTAGCGGATGTCCGTGTCGAACGTGATCCGGAGGTCGGGCTGTTCGATCCCCGCGAAGGCGAGCCGGTCGTAGGCGATGAAGACGCGGGGCTCCGTCTTGTGATAACGCTGGAACCACTCGATCTCGCGGCTGATCTGGTCGCCGGGGGAGAGGCGCGGATCGCCGCCGAGCCAGCCGGGGATCTTCGAGGCTTCCATCGTGACGCGGCGCTTGTAGACGACGCCGTCGTACTTTTTCTTGATCTCGACGAAGGCCTTGCTGCCGTCCTTCGCCGCTCCGTAGCTCCGGACGCGGAGCTTTTCCTTGTAGACGGGCTTTTCGAGCGACGCGCGGATCAGCGCGAAGTCCTCGGTGTCGTAGTAGATGTTGCAGATCGTGTAGTTTGCGTGCTCGTCCGGCTTCATATGGGCGCGGATGCCTTCCAGGATGCGGGCCTGCTGGGCCGGCGTGAGCATGTATTTCTTTTCGTACCGCTTGAAGCAGCATTGGATCGTATTTGCCATGGGAGTGATCTCCTTTCGATGGCTGTATCATACGGGGCGAACCTAAAAGAAACCTAAAGGCGCGGAAAAAACGCAAAAAAGTTTTCCGGAGGCGAAAAGCGGCACACGCGCGCGCGCACGTATGGTACAATGAAGAAAAGCAACCGGCAGAATCGGACAGACGAGAGGGTCGACAGTTATGGCGAACATTCAATACATCCCGAATCCGTATCGGAACGAAGCGGCGGACGGTTTCCCGGCGGACGCCGCGAGGCGCTTCGGCCCCGAAACGGCGGCGAAGGCGATGGCGTTCCACACGCAGTTTCCGGAATTCGGCGCGACGCCGCTTGAGCCGCTGAAGAAGCTCGCGGAGGACCTCGGACTCGCAAGCCTCTACGTGAAGGACGAGAGCCCGCGGTTCGGCCTGAACGCGTTCAAGGGCCTCGGCGGAAGCTACGCGATCGGAAAGATCGTCGCGCGGAAGCTCGGAAAGGACCTGACGGAGCTGTCGTACGCGGAGCTGACGTCGGATGAAACGAAGGA
>JAEEUO010000178.1 GCA_016286935.1 Bacillota bacterium
CCGGTTCATCCGGCGCGAACGCGTCGGCGGAAACGCCCTCGGTGATCCCCTGCTCCGCCGCCCACAGGACGGCGTCGCGGTACCAGTCCTCCGCGAGATCGGTGAACGGCGACGAGGCGCTCGCGGGCGCGGGGCATCCGTTCGCTCTCCAGAGGAACGTGACCGCTTCGGCGCGCGTCGCGGCGCGGGACGGATCGAACGAGTCCGGTCCCGTCCCGTCGGTGACGCCTTCGTCCTTCGCCCACCGGACGGCGGCCGCGTACGGCGCGTCACCGGGAACGTCCGCGAAGGAGCCCGCGGGGATCGACGTGATCTGAACCGTGAAGAGGTCTTCCGCAAACGCCGCCGGGCAGACCGACAGCGCGAGAAGAAGCGCCAGACAGACGGCAAGGAGTGATTTTTGGCGGATGGTGTTCATCGTTCGGTTCCTCCTTTGGGTTCCGTTTCGTTGTATTTCTCCGCGAGATAGCGGATCGCTTCGCGGTAGCCTTCAAACCCCCGGCCCGCGATCGTCCTCTCGCATGCCATCCCGGCGTAGGAGACCCTGCGGAACGGTTCGCGCGCGGAGATGTCGGTGAGATGGACCTCTACGGCGGGAAGCGCGACGGCGCGGAGCGCGTCGAGGATCGCGACGCTCGTGTGGGTGTAGGCCGCCGGGTTGATGACGATCGCGTCGAAACGGCCGTACGCGGAATGGATCGCGTCGACGAGCGTGCCTTCGTGGTTCGACTGGAACGTCTCGACCGAGACGCCCGCTTCGGCGGCGGCCTCCCGGATGAAGCGGAGCAGCGCCGCGTAGTCCTCCCGGCCGTAGACGTCGGGCTCGCGGATGCCGAGCAGGTTCAGGCTCGGCCCGTTGATGACGAAGATCTTCATAACAGTTCCTCCATGACGGCGCGGGCGGCTTCGGGGACCGTTCCGCCGTTGTCGACCGCGATATCCATAAACCGCCCGTAGAGCGGCTTCCGTTCTTCGTAAAGCGCCTCGAGGCTTCCCGCGAGCGAGAGCGGGCGGCCCTCCCGCGGGAGTTTTTTCAGGTCGCGCCGGAGCCATACGACCGCGCCGTTCTGACGGAGCAGCAGCTCGTTCTCCGGCCGCGTCACGCAGCCGCCGCCGGTCGCGATGACGATCCCGGAGCGCTTGCCGGCCTCGCCGAGGAGCTCCGTCTCGAGCGCGCGGAAGGCATCCTCGCCGTACGTCTCGAAGAAACGGGGGACCGTCATCCCGGTCCGCTCCTCGATCATCTCGTCCGTATCGGCCAGTTCGCGGCCCGTCATCCGGGCGAGTTCCCTTCCGACGGACGTCTTGCCGCAGCCGGGCATGCCGATCAGGACGACGTTCCGCGTCCCGCGGAGAAGCGCCTCCTCCGTCTCCCGCACCGTTTCCTCCGGCACGGGAACGCCCGTGAAGAGCGCGCTGCTCGCCGCGGCCTGACGGACGAGCATCGTAAGGCCGTTTTTCGCCCGTATGGCGCGTTTTTCCGCGTCCCATAACAACTTTGTCCGGGCAGGGTTGTAGATCGCGTCAAAGACGATCTCAAGGGCCGGAAGAAGGTCGAACGCCGATCCGCCGTCCCCCGCGGGAACACCGTCCAAAGGAGACGCTCCGTTCTCCGGATACATCCCGACAGGCGTCGCGTTGACGAGGATCGCCGCGTCTTTATGGCGGTCGATCGTCTCATAGGTCTCGGGACCCGACCGGCTGATCGTGACGGGCTCCGCGCCGAGTCTCAGAAGCGCCGCCCGGACCGCCCGGGACGCGCCGCCGCTTCCGAGGATCAGCGCCTTCTTCCCGGCCGGATCGATCCCGGTCTCCCGGACCGTCTCGAGGAAGCCGTAAACGTCGGTGTTGTCGCCGAAGAGCGTCCCGTCCGCCCTTCGGACGATCGTGTTGACGCTCCCCGTCTCGCGCGCGGCGGCGGACAGCTCGCCGAGGTACGGGATGACCGTCCGCTTGTACGGGACCGTCACGTTCAGGCCGTCCCATTCGCCGCCCTTCAGGAACGCCGCGACCTCGTCCGGCTCCCGTTCGAACAGTTCATACGAATAGCCGCCGAACGCGCGGTGGATGGCAGGCGAGTAGCTGTGGCCGAGTTTTCGTCCGAGGAGGCCGCATCTCATCGCGTCTCGTCCTCCCCGCCGGTCAGCCGGCTCTGGGCGTTCCGGCTCAGCTCGAACAGCGTCCGGTAAAGCGTCCGGACGTCCTCGCGGAGTTCCTCCGGAACGTTCGCCGCCGCTTCGTCCAGCTTTTCCCGTTCCCGCGCGGGATCGCGCACCGGAATGCCGTTTTCTTTCTTGTACGCGGCGATCTCCGCCGAGACGGCCATCCGTTCGGCAAAGGCGTCGCAAAGCCGCCGGTCCGCCGCGTCGATCCTTGCGCGGAGCGCCGCGAGAGAGGCCGGTTTCGTTTGGTCCGTCGGAGCTGCCGCCGCGCCTTCGTTCTTCTCCCGCCGGAACGCGAGAAGCGCGTCGAGAAGCGCGACCGATACGGCCGCTTCGACGCACGGCACCGCGCGCGGGACGACGCACGGATCATGGCGACCCCGGACGCGGACCGTCGTCTCCGTCATCGTGCGGAGATCGACCGTCTCCTGTTCCTTCGCGATCGACGGCGTCGGCTTGAAGGCCGCGCGGAGAACGAGCGGCATCCCGTTCGAGATCCCGCCGAGGATCCCGCCCGCGCGGTTCGTCTCCGTCCGGACGGCGAGCGTTTCCGCTCCGTCTTCCGTCCGTTCGCGGGCGATGCGGAACGCGTCGTTGGATTCGCTTCCGCGGAGGTCCGCAGCGGCGAAGCCCGCGCCGAATCCGACGCCCTTCACAGCCGGGATCGCGAAGATGAGTTCCGCGATCCGGCCCTCGAGTCCCTCGAACAGCGGTCCGCCGAGACCGGCCGGAAGGCCCGTCACGACGCATTCGACGGTCCCGCCGAGCGAATCGCCGTCCGCCTTTGCCGCTTCGATCGCGCGGATCATCGCGCGGCCGCGCTCGTCATCCACGGTCGGAAACGGCTTCCGTTCAACGGATCCCGTAAAGTCTCCCTCGTCCGAGATCCCGCCGATCGACGCGATGCGGGCGTTCACGTCGATTCCCTCCTCCGCGAGAAGCCTGCGGCAGATCCCGCCCGCGACGCAGAGCGGTGCCGTCATCCGGCCCGAGAACGGGCCGCCGCCGGCCATATCCATCGTTCCGCCGTACTTGACGTACGCCGTGTAGTCTGCGTGGCCGGGGCGCGGCGTGTATCGTATATCATCGTAATCGGACGAACGGACATCGCGGTTCGCGATCACTGCGCGAAGCGGGCCGCCGTCCGTCATGTCGCCGGAAAGGCCGTCCGTGAACACCGGATCGTCCGGTTCCAGGCGCGCGCTCGACCAGGGCATTCGGCCCGGCGCGCGGCGCGCGAGAAAGCATCCGAGGACCTCCGCATCGATGCGTTTTCCGGCCGGAAGCCCTTCGAGGAGCATCCCGATCTCCCGCGCGTG
>JAEEUO010000179.1 GCA_016286935.1 Bacillota bacterium
TGAACCTTCTGATCGCGAACGACGAACACGGCCCGTTCGATTTTTCCTGTGAGCTCATCCTCTCGAGCCGCACGGACGTCATCGAGCCCGTCACGACGTCGGATCTCTCGCACTTCTTCATCCCGGTCCGCCAGAACGCCGCCGGGATCCCCTCGTCCTACAGCGACATCACCGCGAACGCCGGCAACTACCTGCTCTCCGGCACCGTCTGGATCAAGGCCGAGGACGCCGCCGCGTCGGTCTATCTCCACAAGGACCGGCTCTCGTTCGGAGACGATCCCCAGGCGCTCGCCGCGATGCGGCTCGGCCTCCGGATCACGACCGTCGAGGGAACGTTCGTGGAGATCTTCCGCCTCGACGATATGGGCAACACGGAAGGCGCTTCCGCGACGTGGACGATCCCGCGCGAGAACACCGTCTACGGCGGCGCGTACGTCGCGGATCCGGCGCTCGACGTCGACGCTTACGCGGCCGTCGGAACGGGAACGCTGACGCCCGCCCCGAACGTGCTCTTCACCCTGCGGGCGGATGAGACCGGCCGCGTCGACTACTGGCTCTATCTCGAGGGATGCGACCCGAACTGCATCAATTCCGTCAAATCGCGCGATATCGCGCTCCAGCTCGGCTTTGCGGGCCTGGAACGCGCCGAATGAACGAAAGGAGGTTCTGAATGGATACGAAACCGCTGAAACGATCGATCGTCGCTTCGGTCTTTACGATCGCGGTCGTTGCGCTCGTTCTGACCTCCGCCACGTACGCCTGGTTCACGTCGAACGGCGAGGTGTACACGAGCCGCGTCGAGGCGAAGACGAACGACACCGACGCGCGCCTCTACATCAGCCCGACGGGCGGGGCCGACTTCCGGAAGACGTCCGAGGGCGAGATCACCCAGATCAATTCCGCCGACGTCGAGAGCCTCCAGCCGGTCTCGACGGATGACCTGAACGGTTTTGTCTACAATTTACCGCCCCAAAACGGAAGAAATGACAGATTTTTGCTTGATAAAGATGCAAAAAGATATTATCATGGACATGTATATATAGAAGCGGAAGTGACCGGTTCGGTCAATTACCGTGCCATGACCCTGTATCTGGACGACGTCGCATCGCTCGTATCGTCCGATGACGGGAGTCTTTTCGCGAATGCCGGAAGGATCGGCCTCCGTCTTGCGGGCGGAGAACCGGTGATCGTCCGGATGAGCGAGAGCGAGAACAGCGCGGCGGACCGGGAGTGGAACACGTACGTGAACGACGTTCTGCTCGAGGACGGAAAGGTCCTCCACTACAATGCTTCGACGGAAGCCGTGGAAGCGGCCGACGATCCGTCCGTGGCGCTTGCGTCCGCAGTCGTCACCGCGGCGGATCCTGTCTCCCTCGGCACGATCGAACTGAACCGCATCTACGAACTCGAGATCTTCTTCTGGCTCGAAGGAACGGATCCGGATTGCACGAACGCGATCCAGACCGACGGAGCCGGATCGGTGATCTCGTTGTTCGGCGTGTTGGAGGAATAACCGATGACGAAGAAGACTTCCCGGAAAAGCCTCCTCGGCAACACGCTCCTCGTCCTTCTGATCGCACTCGTGGCGATGACGGCCGTTACCTACGCGTGGTTCTCGATCAACGACAACGCGCGCCTCTCGATGATGCGCATGAACGTCACGACCGGGCCCTCGCTCCGGATGGACGTCGTCCCGCACGCGACGTTCGAGGAATACAAAAGGACGCTGACGTTCCGCGAGATCGCCGATAAGATCAAGGCCGACACCGGCGTCGACATCGCCGCGGTCCCGATCGAGCCGGTGACGACGCGCGACGGAACGACCTTCGTCTTCGAGGACGGCTCGGCCGCCTCGTACCGCAACGGAACGTACGTCGAATTCACGCTCCACTTCATGTCCCACGGCGACATGTACGTCCACCTCACCTCGACTCCGTCGAAGAACGCGGACGACGGAACGCGGATCTGGTCCGAAAAGAACGAACGTCTCGCGGGGGCGATGCGCCTCAGCGTGACGAAGGACAAACCGTTTATCTACGATCCCGATACGATGGACATCGCCGGGATGACCGATGAAAATACCGTCTTCTTCATCAAGGAGGGGATCGACGTCCCGGTCGTCATCCGCGTCTGGCTCGAAGGAACCGACCCCGCCTGCACGAACGAACTCAAAGGCTCTGACTATTCGGTCCAGTTGCGCTTTGAAGGATCGGACGAAAACAATCAGCCCCTGACATAAGGGACACTCATCAACCGCACTGCCTGGAGGTGCAAGTATGAAAGCGAAAAAGGCACTGAACGTCGTACTCAGCGTGGTCCTGTGGCTCGTCATCCTGCTGGCCGCGTTCTTCGCGTTTACGACTCTCGCCACGCGGAACTCGAACAGCGTCGCGAGCCTCGGCGGGTTTACGCCGCTGACGGTCGAGACGGAGTCGATGGCGCCGACATTCAACGCCGGCGACATGATCATCATCAAGAAAGTCGACCCGTCGACGCTCAAGGTAGGTGACATCATCACCTTCCACACGATCATCGAGAACCGGTACGCGCTGAACACCCACAGAATCAACAGCATCGATGAACAGAACGGCATCCGGACGTACGAGACGAAGGGCGACAACAACCTGATCTCCGACCGCCACGTCATCACCGATTCCGACATCGTCGGCCGGTACGTGACGCGCCTCGCGGGCTTCGGAAAGGTCATCCAGTTCCTCTCGACCTCGATGGGCTTCTTCATCGTCATCGTTCTGCCGATGCTGGCGTTCTTCGTCTACCAGGTCTACCACCTCATCGTCGTCAGTGCGCGTCTGAAGAAGGCAGTTGCCGCGGAAGGCGCTCTTGAAGCAAACGAAACCGTCACAAAAGCCGCGGCCGATGCCGAAACGAAGGCGAAAGACGCCGAAGCGAAAGCGAAGGAAGCGGAAGAAAAGCTCGCCGAACTCGAACGCCTGAAGGCGGAATACGAAGCCAAGATCGCGGAAGCGGAACGGGCGGCAAAGGAACAACAGAAGGATAACGAATGAGTGAGTTTCTGAAGTTCGCGTTTGAACTCATTTCACAGATCTTTTATAACGTCATCGCCTGGCTCGTCGGCATCGTCACGGGCCTGATCAAGATCTTCATCACCGGCGTACCGGATTACGCCGCGATCTTCGATTCCTATTTTTCGACGGTCGGATTCTTCGGGAAGCTCTTCTCGATCCTTCTCGTCGTGATCCTTGTCGCGATCCCGTGCCTTCTGATCGGGCTTCTCATCCGCAAGATCGTCGTCAACATCCGCCTGAAAGCCCAGGCGGACGACAACGTTTCGCTCTATAAGGAGATCGGCCGTCTGAACCGCCAGATCATGCAGCTCATGGACGAAAAGTCGATGATCCTGAACCTCAAGACCGGTGTGAACGTGGCCTCCCAGGCAGGCCTGTTCGACAGGGAAGAGGGCGAGGGCGGCATGTCTCCGCTCCCGGTCGCC
>JAEEUO010000180.1 GCA_016286935.1 Bacillota bacterium
GATCTCGCGATACCGGTACCCCTCGTCGCGCACGAGGCTCCGGATCGCCGCCGCGCACGCCTCCACCTCCGCGAACGGGCTCGCCGCCGCCGCGAACGCGATCTCCGGCGCTTCCTCCGGCCATTCCGCCGGGCGGAGGCGGAAGAGTTCGCTCTCGAGATGCTTCAAAGCGGCCGGGCGGCTCCGTTCGAAGGATTCCGGGATCGCCTCCTCCGTGACCGGAACGCCGAGCGAACGCGCGAGCGCCTTCTCGCGCTCCGCGAACATGACGGAAAGGCGGAACAGATCCCTGTCGCGGTCCGTTTCGGGGTCGGCCGTGATCGCGAGATGGACGTCCTTCGCGTACCGCAGGATCGCGGAGAAGAGTTCCTCGATCATCGGCGAGAACGGGTCGAATCCGAGGATCCAGAACGTCCGGTCCGTGACGCACGGCGCCTCCTGCGATCTCGACACGGCAAAACGGACGGTGTCCTCACCGTCCAGATAGGTATCGCGAACCGCATCTTCGTACGCCTCGTAGATGACCGCGAGATCGGCCAGCTTCCGCCGGAGCGCCGCCGGGTTCGTCGGGTCCTCCGCCGCTTCCCGGATCGCCCCGGGGGACGTACCGTACTGTTTGAACTCCGAGAGCATCCCGTCGAGCGTTTCGGTGAAGCCCGCCCGCCGCGTCAGCTTCCGGAAGGCGTCGAGGCCGTCCTCCTTCTCGCGGAGGATCCGGCTGAGGAGCATGCGCCGCCCGTCCTCTGTCAAAGGCACGCGGGTGTTGCCGCCGGTCTCCTCGATGATCCGCCGGGTGAGGCGCGGAAACGAGACGATCTCCGTGTCCATCAGGCCCGTCGAACCGAACGCGGCGATGGCGCGCTCCTCGGCCTGGTGCGTGAACTGTTCCGGGACGATCAGCGTGTGGAAGCCGCTTCCGAAGCGCGAAAAAAAGAACGCGTACGCATCCCGGGACTCGCGTCCGTAGTACAGGTGCAGCATAGCGTTCTCCTTTCTGTTATATACACGAATTATGCATCCCGGCGCTTACGCTTGCGCTGCGATATCGGACGTAACGGTACTAGGCTCTGCCTTCGCCGTCGGCTCGTCAATCGCCAAGTACCGACGGCCTCCACGCCGCGCCGGAATACTTAATTCGTGTCTTTAAGCCAGTAATGGGAAGATAACTGCACCCACTACGGCTCCCGCCGCTATATAAAGCAGCGGGTGTTTGTTCGTGAAGTAGACGGCGACGGCCAGAAGGACCGCGAGCGTGAACGAGCGCCAGTCGAAGCCGCCCGTGAAGCACGCCAGCCGCCAGATGCCGATCACGGCGGCGGTGATCAGGCCGACCGACGCGGGACGGATCGTGTGGAACGCGTCCTTGACGATCTTCGACTCCTTGAATTTCTGGAGGATCGCCGCGATGGCGATGATGATGATGATCGACGGGGTGACCTCGCCGAGCGTTGTGATCACGCCGCCGAGGACGCCGCCCTGGCGGAAGCCGACGTACGTCGCCATGTTGATGCCCATCGGGCCGGGCGTCGATTCCGCGACCGCGAGCATATCGGCGACGTCGAGTTCGGTGTACCAGCCGGTCCGGTTGCCGAGTTCGGTGATGAACGGAAGCGTCGCGGGGCCGCCGCCGACCGCGAAGAGGCCGATCTTGAAGAATTCCCAGAAGAGGCGGAGGTAGATCATTTCAGCGGACCTCCTTCCCTCGTTTCGGCGTGCAGGACGATGCCGAGCAGAGCGGCGGCGACGACGTAGAGGATCGGCGAAATGTTGAGGAAGAGCATCCCGAGGCAGACGACCAGCCAGATCGCCCCCGTCAGGACGCCCTTCACGGACTTTTTGAAGAGTTTGATGACGGTGTTCAGCATCAGCGCGCAGACGCCCGCGCGGATCCCGCGAAAGGCGTTCTGGACGACCGGATAGTGCGCGAATTCCGCGAGGAGCGCGGCGATGACCGTGATGATGACGATGCAGGGAAAGACCATCCCGAGCGTCGCGAAGATGCCGCCGAGCGTCTTGCGCTGCTTCGAGCCGACGAACGTCGCGGTGTTGACGGCGATGATGCCGGGCGTGCACTGGGAGATCGCGTAATAGTCGAGGAGCTCGTCCTCCGTCGCCCATTTCGTCCGCTCAACGATCTCGCGCTGAAGCAGCGGGAGCATCGTCAGGCCGCCGCCGATCGTCATCACGCCGATCTTCGCGAACACGAGGAACAGGTCGATCAGGCGCGTTTTTTTCTGTTGTTCAGGCGCTTTTTCATCAGCCATTTCGGACTAATCCCTCTGTTTCAGCTTCTCGTTGATGAAGTAGTCGATATCGCCGTCCATGACGGCCTGGACGTTGCCCATCTCGGCGTTCGTGCGGTGGTCCTTGACGAGCGTGTAGGGCTGGAAGACGTAGGAACGGATCTGGGAGCCCCACGTGATCTGGGAGAAGTCGCCCTTGAGGTCGGCGATCTTGTCCTTCTTTTCCTGGAGCGCGAGGGCAAGGAGCTTGGACTTCAGAACGCGCATCGCCATGTCCTTGTTCTGGTGCTGGGAGCGCTCGTTCTGGCAGGTGACGACGATGTTCGTCGGGAGGTGGGTGATGCGGATCGCGGAGTCGGTCTTGTTGACGTGCTGGCCGCCCGCGCCGCTCGAGCGGTACGTGTCGATGCGCAGGTCTTCGGGGTTGATCTCGACGTCGACGTCCTCGTCGAGTTCGGGGGTGACGTCGAGCGAGGCGAACGAGGTGTGGCGGCGGCCGGCCGCGTCGAACGGCGAGATGCGGACGAGGCGGTGGACGCCGCGCTCATTCTTCAGATAGCCGTACGCGTACTCGCCTTCGACGAGAAGCGTCGCGGACTTGATCCCCGCTTCGACGTCGTCCTGGAGGTCGAGCATCTTGATCTTGTATTTGTGCTGTTCGGCCCAGCGCGTGTACATGCGGAGGAGCATCCCGGCCCAGTCCATCGCCTCCGTTCCGCCGGCGCCGGCGTGGATCGCGATAATGGCGTTCGACGTGTCGTATTCTCCCGAGAGCAGCGTCCGGACGCGCAGTTCCTCCGCCTCTTTCTTATAGGAGTCGTAGGCCTCCTGGATCTCGGGCACCATCGAAGTGTCGTCGGCCTCCTCGGCCATCTCGATCAGAACGCCGATGTCGTCGAAATCGCGCGCAAGCGAAACGTATTCCGCGACCTTGTTTTCGAGGATCTTCTTCTCACGCGTCAGCTTCTGGGCCTCTTTCTGGTCATCCCAGAAGCCGGGCTGTTCCATCGTTTTCTGGATCTCGGCGATCCGCGCGCTTTGGGTATCCGGGTCGATCGCCCGCTTCAGATCCTCGAGTTCCTTCGCGGTGTCCTTCAGTTCGTATTTGATCTGGTCCAGTTCGATCATGGCTTATTCCTTTGCGTTCTTTCCGCTGCAGTTCTTGTGTTTCTTACC
>JAEEUO010000181.1 GCA_016286935.1 Bacillota bacterium
GGCAACAAGACCTACACCGGCAAGGGCCTCTCGACCGATATCATCGAGGCGAGCCTGACGGCGTACATCAAGGCGGTCAACAAGCTCTGCGCGGAGACCGCCGCGGAAGCAGAAAAGGAGGCATGAGCCGTGGGCATGACAATGACCCAGAAGATCCTCGCGGCGCACGCGGGTCTCCCCAGCGTCAGGGCCGGCGATCTGATCGAGGCAAAGCTCGATCTCGTCCTCGGCAACGACGTGACGACCCCCGTCGCGGTGGGCGTCTTCGACGAAGCGGGCTTCGATTCCGTCTTCGATCCGGAAAAAATCGCGATCGTTCTCGATCACTACACCCCCTGCAAGGACATCAAATCCGCCGAGCTCTGCAAGACGGCGCGCAATTTCGCGAAGCGCTTCGGCATCACGCATCTGTATGATGTGGGCCAGGCCGGCATCGAGCACGCGCTGCTGCCGGAAAAGGGCCTTGTAGCCCCCGGCGAATGCATGGTCGGCGCGGACAGCCACACCTGCACCTACGGCGCGCTCGGCGCTTTCTCCACCGGCGTCGGCTCCACCGATATGGCGGCCGGCATGGCGGTGGGGGAGAACTGGTTCAAGGTTCCCGCCGCGATCCGCGTCACGCTCACCGGCACGCTGCCGCCCTACGTCAGCGGCAAGGACGTCATCCTCCATCTGATCGGCGAGATCGGCGTCGACGGCGCGCTGTACCGCTCGCTTGAATTTGCGGGCGAGGGCGTCGCTGCCCTCTCGATGGACGACCGCTTCACGATCGCGAACATGGCGATCGAGGCCGGCGCGAAGAACGGCATCTTCCCGGTCGACGGCGTGACGGACGCGTACCTCAAGGGCCGCTCGAAGCGGCCGTGGACCGTGTACGAAGCCGATCCCGACGCCGTGTACGCGGAGACCGTGACGATCGACCTTTCGACGCTCGAAAGCACCGTGTCGTATCCGCACCTTCCCGAAAACACGCATCCCGCGAACGACGGAAAGGACATCGCGATCGATCAGATCGTCATCGGCAGCTGCACGAACGGCCGGCTCTCCGATATGGAGACGGCGTACAGGATCCTGAAGGGAAAGAAGATCGCGGATGGCGTGCGCGGCATCATCATCCCCGGCACGATGGCGATCTACCGCGAATGCGTCGTGCGCGGCTGGACGACCGCGTTCATCGACGCGGGGTGCATCGTATCGACGCCGACGTGCGGACCGTGCCTCGGCGGCTATATGGGCATCCTCGCGGACGGCGAACGGTGCGTCTCCACGACGAACCGCAACTTCGTCGGCCGGATGGGCGCGAAGACGAGCGAGGTCTATCTCGCGAGCCCCGCGACGGCCGCCGCGAGCGCTCTCACGGGCCGGATCACCGACCCCGAGCCGTATCTGTAACGGGAGGAACGAACGATGAACACCAAAGGAACCGTTTTCAAATACGCGGACAACATCGACACCGACGTCATCATCCCCGCGCGCCATCTGAACATCCAGGACGCGAAGGAACTCGCGGCGCACTGCATGGAGGACATCGACGCGTCGTTCGTCACGGCCGTGAAGCCGGGCGACGTCATCGTGGCCGGCTGGAACTTCGGCTGCGGATCGAGCCGCGAGCACGCGCCGCTCGTCATCAAGACGAACGGCGTCGGCTGCGTCATCGCGAAGAGCTTCGCGCGCATCTTCTACCGCAACGCGATCAACATCGGCCTGCCGATCCTGGAATGCGAGCAGGCGGCGGAGGAGATCGCGGCGGGCGACACCGTCTCCGTCAATTTCGATACGGGCGAGATCGTCGACGAGACGACCGGAAAGTCCTACCGGGCGGAGCCGTTCCCGGAATTCATCCAGAAGATCATCCGGGCCGGCGGGCTCCTCGCGAGCCTGCGGAAGGAGGCGTAGCGATGCGGAAGACGATTGCTTTGATCCGCGGCGACTGCGCGAGCCCCGAGATCGTTGCACAGGCCGTGCGCGTCCTCGACCGGATCGCGAAGCGGTACGGCCACACGTTCACGTATACCGAAGCCGACATGGGCGGCGCCGCGATCGACAAATACGGCGATCCGCTGCCCGATTCCGAGCTCGCGAAGTGCCTCGCGGCGGACGCCGTCCTTCTCGGCGCCGTCGGCGGTCCGAAGTGGGACGACGTTCCGGCGGACAAACGGCCCGAGCGCGGCCTTCTGAAGCTGCGGAAGGGGATGGGGCTCTACTCGAACCTCCGGCCGTCGAAGATCTGGCCCGGACTCGAATCGGCGAGCCCGCTCTCGCCTGAGCTGACGGCGAAGGGCGTCGACATCGCGATCGTGCGCGAACTGACCGGCGGCGCCTATTTCGGAGAACATAAGACGTGGACGGAGGACGGCGAAACGGTCGCGTCCGACCTGATGATCTACAGCGAGCACGAGATCGAGCGCATCGGCCGGATCGGCTTTGAGACGGCCCGCAAACGGCGCGGGAAGCTCTGCTCCGTCGACAAGGCGAACGTGCTCGATACGAGCAAACTGTGGCGGAAGACGATGCACCGGCTCGCGGCGGAATATCCCGACGTGGAATACAGCGATCTGTACGTCGACAACTGCGCGATGCAGCTCGTGCGGGATCCCTCCCGCTTCGACGTCATCGTGACGGAGAACATGTTCGGCGATATCCTTTCCGACGAGCTCAGCATCATCTGCGGCAGCATCGGGATGGCGGCGTCCGTTTCGCTCGGCGCCTCCGCCCCCGGCCTTTTCGAACCGATCCACGGCAGCGCGCCCGACATCGCGGGGCAGGACAAGATCAATCCGTGCGCGTGCATCCTCTCCGCCGCGATGCTGCTCGAATACGGGTTCGGCCTCAAAGACGAATCCGATGCCGTCCAGAAGGCCGTAACGGCCGTTCTGGCGGACGGAATCCGCACGGCCGACATCTTTGTCCAAGGGTGTGTTCTGACGGGCTGCAGGGGGATGGGAGACGCCGTCCTGGAGCGCCTCTGATCTCCCTTTTTATCAACTACCTCTTGTTATTTACGCGGTGAACGGGTACAATATCTATGACGGGCCCCGTGCTCCGCGTTTTTCGTTTTGCGCGGAAGCGGCCCGGACAGGAGGCTATCCATGAGATCATCTTCCCAGAGCAGACTCGTCGAGGTCAACCGCAACCTGCGGCGGATCATCGTCGTCCTTCTGGCCATCATCCTCATCCTTACCATTGCGCTGGTCGTCGTCTCGTGCCAGAAAAGAGAACTGAAGAAGAACGCGGGAACGACCGACCCGAACGGAGGGACGACCGTCACCGAACCGGGCGGGAACGAAACGACCGAGCCGGGCGGCCAGACCGGAGAGGACCCGAACGGCCAGACGCAGACCGCTCCGACGCCCCAGAAACGGCCGATCAGGACCGTGACCTACGCGGAGGTCGCCACACCG
>JAEEUO010000182.1 GCA_016286935.1 Bacillota bacterium
GGAAAGATCGACCAGAAGCCGGACGTCGTCATCTACACGATCCAGAACATCGACTCGGACAAGCGCCGCGAGGAGCAGCTCATCCGCATCTCGCGCACCGATGAGCTCACGCGCCTCTTCAACCGCCACTGCTACGAAAAGGATATGGAGGCGCTCCGCGAAAACGGCCTCGACGACGACCTCGCGGTGATCTCCGTGGACGTCAACGGCCTGAAGACCGCCAACGATACGAAGGGCCACGCGGCGGGCGACGAGCTCCTGCGCGGCGCGGCGGCGTGTCTCCTCTCCGCGGTCGGCGCGTTCGGAACGGTCTACCGGACCGGCGGCGACGAATTCATCGCGATCGTCCGCACCGACGACTGCGGAAAGCTTACGGACGCGATCCGCTCGCAGGCGGCCGCGTGGCACGGCAGACTCGTGGATTCGCTCTCCCTCTCGATCGGGTACTCGACCCACGCGGAACAGCGCGACGCGCGCATCGAAGAGCTCGAGACGCTCGCGGATAAACGCATGTACGCGGACAAAGCGCTCTACTACCAGCAGTCCGGTCACGACCGGCGGCAGGGTTAATCCGTTTCGCGGCGGATGCCGAGTTCGCGGACAAGCGCGCGGGACATCGGAAGCAGTTCATCGTATGCGGGAATACGCCCCTCGACGTTCTCTGCGAGCCGGTCCATTTTCAACAATTCAATAGAAGTAAGCTTTGAGGCTCCGTCCGAAATGACGGAGCCGTTTTGTGCAAGCAGTCTTTGGCCGAAGACGTCAAATTCACCCTTCCGCAGTTTTTCCATAAAAACGGCGGCCAGTTCCCGTACGCCCTCCGGCACGCGCTCCGAAAGCGCGACGTCGATCACGCCGGAGTCCATCCCCCACCAGTAGTTGACGGCGCGGTCCTTCTTCTCGACGGAACCGGACAGCACGGAACGGACGATCGTTTCATAGAGGTTTCCCCACATCCAGACGGGCGAGGCGATGGGCATCAGTTCATCCCCTTCGACGAGGAAGGTCCCGTAGCCGCCGCCTTTCATATATTGGACATCCGGCAAAGGTACGTCACGGTTCGAGATCACGCGAACACCCTTGTTCCACAGCGTTTTCACCGGATTGCCGTCGACGCAGCTCCATTCGAGCAGAACCTTCGCGCGCGGGTTCGTCATCCGGACACCGAGTGCGAACGCGTTGATCGACGCGGGCACGCCGAGGATCGGATACGAACCGACATAACCGACGAGGTTGTTGTCGGCCAGCGTTCCGGCGATCAGACCGGTGATGAATTTGCCTTCGTAGGTCCGGCAGTAATAACTCGTCACGCTCGAAAGCGGCTGGCATTCGGAGCAGTTGAAGAAGCGGATCTTCGGATGGCGGACGGCCGCCCGGAGCGTGGAGACCAGAAACGGCGGAGTCGTCGCAAAGATGAGGTCGGCGCCGTCATTCGCGGCTTCATCGAGGAGCCGGTCGGCGTCTTCCTGTGTGTCGGCTTTATAGTAGCACCGCACCGAAACGGCCTCCCCGAGCGCGGCGGAAAGATGGGCCGCGCCTTCCGCGTGACCGCGCGTCCATGCGCTCGATTCCGCATCCCGTTGAAGGATGAACGCCACGTTGAGGTGTTTCGGCGGCGCAGAGATGATCTTTTCGATCACGCTCTTTTTTTCTTCGGCTGCGGGAACGGTTTTGACCGTAAGCGCCTCCGGTTCGGCTGCGGCTTTCACGTCGCCCCAGAGCGCCGCAAGGGCTTCGGTCAGTTCCGTTCGCTTCATTTCCGTAAGGCGTTCGTACGGATGGACCTTCAGGAACAGGAGCAGCGCGTCCTCCGGCAAAAGGTTCTGTTTTGCGCCGCCGAGTGCGGTAAACGCCTCGCGGAAGAGGTGATATGCCGAGGCGAACCGCTGCTTCTCCGCTTCGGTCCATTCCGCGCCCGGAGCCTTTCCGAGAGCCGCATACAGGCGCGCATAATCACCGGGCTTCCGGTACCGGACATCCCAGCTTCCCGTCACCCGGTTGAATTCGACAAACGCATCATACGCGGCAACGCGCGGGTCCGTCCGGTCCGCGGGGAGGATCCGCGTCACACGGGCCGGGATCTTCACCGCGCCGCAGTATTTCAACACGCTGACGCGCTTATTGCCTTCCTGCACATAAAAATCACCGAGGTATTCGTAACAGATGACCGGCTCGCGGATCCCCGTATCGGAGAGATTGGCCTCGAGAAGATGCATCCATTTCACGGCGAACTCGCTGTCGGGCTCGGGGAGCGGCAGAAACGACACGGAAAGCACACCGGTCCGGCCCGCCGAGACCGTTCCGCGGATCCGGTCCGCCGGGATCTCCGTCAGCGGCAGTTCGACGCAGTTCGTTCGCGCGGTTTCCGGCAGCACCTCGTCCAGGACCGCCGGATACGGCGAAAGGCCCTTTGCCTCGTGTTCTTTTTTCTCTTTCTGGGCAAGGGCCTGTGCCTTTCGATATTCGGTTATCACGGACGTATCGAGGACAGTCATCTCATATCCTGTCGGCGAGCGGCCCCTTAGAATTCAACGGTTTCCGGCGCTTTTGTAAAGGAGGCGAACGTCGCCTTCGCGTTCCTGAAATAGAACACCTCGGTGTTCCCGTCGTCGGGATCGTACATCGCCTTCAGCGTCGGATACGCTTCGAGCATCGACACGCGCGCTTCTCTCCGGTCGTCCTCGACGAGCTCGCCGGCCACGCGCAGCCATTCGCCGTCCTTGAACGCGCAGATCTCGACCTTCGGGTTCGCATGGATCTGTTTCGAGACGTCCTTCTTTTTCCCGGTCTGGATGTACAGCTTTCCTTCGAAGATGTGGACCGTTCCGAACGGCCTCACCCGCGGCTGATCGCCGTCGACCGTCGCGAGATAGTACGCTCCGGCTTCTTTCAAAAAGTCTGCTACTCTCTGCATTGCGATACCTCCGCAGGATTTATTCCCACTCCACCGTGGCCGGCGGCTTCGGCGTGTAGTCGTAGAGCACGCGGTTGATGCCGGGGACCTCTGTCGTGATGAGGGTGACGAGGCGGTCGATCAGCTCGGCGGGGAGGTGTTCGACGGTGACTTCGACGACGTCGGTCGTGTTGATCGCGCGGATGACGCACGGCCAGTCGAACGTCCGCTTGCCGTTCTTGATGCCGGTCGAGCGGAAATCGGGCACGACGGTGAAGTACTGCCAGACCTTGCCTTCAAGGCCCGCCTTGGCGAACTCCTCGCGCAGGATCGCGTCGGATTCACGGACGGCTTCGAGACGGTCGCGGGTGATGGCGCCGACGCAGCGGACGCCGAGGCCCGGACCCGGGAACGGCTGACGGAAGACCATCGAATCGGGCAGGCCGAGTGCCTTGCCGACGACGCGGACTTCGTCCTTATAGAGCAGCTTGACCGGCTCGACGA
>JAEEUO010000183.1 GCA_016286935.1 Bacillota bacterium
AACACGAGCCGATCAAGGAGGTCATGAAGGACGGTGTTCTCCATGAGATGAACCGGATGCCGTTCCTCTTCGGCCTGGAGGTCAACCCGGCGGTCTACGCCGCCTACTGCGTGACCGGGATCCTGCTCGTCGCGGCGCTTCTGATCCGCCTCCTCGTCATCCCGAAATTCAGATCCGTCCCCGGGAAGTTCCAGTCCGCGCTCGAAGCGCTCGTCGATCTCTTCGACTCGATGGCGCGGTCGAACAGCCCCCACAAAACCGGCTTCGTTTCGGCGTACATCTTCAGCGCCGGCGTCTATATCTTCTTCTCCACCGTCTTCGAGCTGTTCGGCATCCAGGCGATCACGACCGAAGGAAGATCGGTCGCGCTGCCCGCTCCGCTCGCCGACATCAACGGCGCGCTCGGCATGGGCATCCTCTCGTTCTGCGTGATCCTCGGCGCCGGCTTCGCCGTCAACGGGCCGAAGGGCGGCCTGAAGGTCCTGAAGGACTTCTCGCTGCCGATCTCGATGAGCTTCCGTCTCTTCGGCGCGCTCCTTTCGGGCCTGCTCGTGACCGAACTCGTCTACCACTATCTCGTGACGAGCTTCGTGCTGCCCGTGTTCGTCGCCGTCGCGTTCACGCTTCTCCACGCGCTGATCCAGGCGTACGTTTTAACAACGCTCGTCTCGATCTTCTTCGGGGAGGCCGTCGAGCCCCCGAAGCCGAAGGAACCGAAGGAGCCGAAGGAAAAGAAAGAGAAGAAGGAACGGAAACGCCGGAAGGAGACGCCCGCGGACGTTCCCGAAGCGTCGTGACAAACCCGTCATTCATTGCAATCGCAGTTCATAGAACAAGTATCGGAGCAAAACAATGAACAAGAAAAGAACAGCACTCATCCTCGCACTGGCCCTCGTCCTCGTCCTTGCGTTCGGCTGCCTGAGCGGCGTATTCGCCGCCGAAGCCGACGTCTCGGGAGCAGCGGAATCCGCCGAATCGAAGACGATCTCGGCGAAAGCCATCGCCGCCGGCGCGGTCGTCGCCGTCGTGGCGTCGGTCGGCGGTATCGGCATGGCCCTTTCGATCCGGAAATCCACGGAGAGCATGGCCCGTCAGCCCGAAGCCTCCGGCAAGATCAACTCCGCGATGATGCTCGGCCTCGTCTTCATCGAAACGACGATCATCTACGCGCTGATCGTGGCGATCCTGATCATCTTCGTCCTGTAGGGCCGGACCCGAACGTGTTGTGAGGAAACGACATGCCTTTGAACATTGATTTCGTTCAGGTGCTTCTGCACATCCTGAACTTCGTCATCCTCGCGGGCGGCCTGACGCTGATCCTCCAGAAACCGGTCAAAAAGTTTATGGACGAGCGCAAGGCGAAATACGAGGCGATCGAGACGAAGAACCGGGAGGACGCGGAAGCGAACGAACGCGTAAAAGCCGAATACGAAGAGAAACTGGCCGCCTTCGACAAGGAGATGGCGGAGCTTCGTCTGGAAACGGAACGGGAAGCCGGCAACGCGGCGCGGTCGACGATCGACACCGCGAAGTCGGAAGCCGCGCGCATCCTCAAGAAAGCCGAGGAGGACGCTGAAAAGCGCAAGGACCAGATCCTCGAATCGGCGCAGACCGAGATCAGCGAACTCGTTCTCACGTCCGCCCAGAAGCTGCTCGCCGATTCCGCGTCGCCCGAACGGACGCGCGAACTCTACGATGAATTCCTGAAGTTCGCCGAAAAGAACGTACCGCGGGAGGAGACGAACGCATGAGCGAAAAGGTTCTTTTCGAAAACGAGGAACAGGAACGGAACGTGCTCCGGGCCGAGATCCGCTGTGTGACGCCTCCGACGGAGGAACAGCTCGAGCGGTTCCGGGCCGTGCTGCTCCGGAAATACGAGGAAGCCGACGACATCGAATTCGTCATCCGAAAGGATCCGAAGGCAGCGGACGGCTTCAATATTTTCGTGGGGGACGACAACTACGACTGGAGTACGCTCGGCCGCATCCGCCAGCTCCGTGCGTCGATGCAGGCCCTGCCGAAGGAACCGGACCCCGAAAACATCATCTCCCTCCTCCGCGAGGACATCGAGGACTTTTCGCTCCATACCGGCTACCAGCAGGTCGGCCAGGTCGTTTCCGTCGGCGACGGCATCGTCGTCATCACCGGCCTCCACGACGTGTTCTACGGCGAGATCGTGCTCTTTGAATCCGGCATCAAGGGAATGGTCCAGGACCTCCGCCCGAACGGCGAGACGGGCATCGTTCTCTTCGGCAGCAGCTCCGAGATCGCCGAAGGGTCCCGCGTCGTCCGCACGAAGCGCACCGCCGGCATCCCGATCTCAAAGAGCATGCTCGGCCGGATGATCGATCCGCTCGGAACGCCGGTCGACGGCGGCGAGCCGATCAACGCCAAACGGTATTATCCGCTCGAATGGCCCGCCCCCGGGATCATTCAGCGCAAGCCCGTCGACAAACCGCTCGAAACGGGCATCTTAACGATCGACGCGATGTTCCCGATCGGCCGCGGCCAGCGCGAGCTCATCATCGGCGACCGCCAGACCGGGAAGACCTCGATCGCGATCGATACGATCCTGAACCAGAAGGGGAAGGACGTCGTCTGCGTCTACGTCGCGATCAGCCAGAAGGCGAGCACGGTCGCGAAGGTCCACGAGATCCTGAAGGCGGGCGGCGCGATGGACTACACGGTCATCGTCACGTCCCCCGCGAGCGACGCGCCGTCGATGCAGTACATCGCCCCGTACGCGGGGTGCGCAGTCGCCGAATACTTCATGAACCACGGCCGCGACACGCTGATCATCTACGACGACCTGTCGAAGCACGCCGTCGCGTACCGCACGATCAGCCTTCTTCTGGAACGGTCCCCGGGCCGCGAGGCGTATCCGGGCGACGTGTTCTATCTCCATTCCCGCCTTCTGGAGCGCTCCGCGCAGCTCTCGGACGAGGCCGGCGGCGGCTCGATGACGGCGCTGCCGATCGTCGAGACCCAGGACGGCGACGTGTCCGCCTACATCCCCACGAACATCATCTCGATCACCGACGGCCAGATCTTCCTGGAGAGCGAACTGTTCTATTCCGGACAGCGCCCGGCCGTCAGCGTCGGCCTCTCTGTCTCGCGTGTCGGCGGAGCGGCCCAGACGAACATCATGAAAAAATCCGTCGGCACGGTCCGTCTCGACCTCGCCCAGTACCGCGAGATGCAGGTCTTCTCCCAGTTCGGGAGCGACCTCGACGACGTGACGAAGCGCCAGCTCAAATACTGCGCGGGGCTAATGCAGCTCCTACGCCAGCCGAACAAGTCCCCGCTCTCGCTCTGGCAGCAGGTCGTCCTTCTGATCACGGCCCAGGGAGGGCTGTTCATGGACGTTCCTCTTACGGACATCCAGAAG
>JAEEUO010000184.1 GCA_016286935.1 Bacillota bacterium
GGGGTACCGGCTGTACGATGAGGAATGCCTCGCGCGGCTCCAGATGATCCTGCTCTTCCGGGAACTGGAGTTTCCGCTGAAGGACATCAAGACCATCCTCGACAGTCCGGATTTCGACCGGAACAGGGCGCTGGAGCAGCAGATCCGGCTGCTGGAAATGAAGAAGGAGCACACGGAGAACCTGATCCTCCTCGCGCGCGGGATGAAACTGATGGGGGTGGAGTATATGAAAAACAAACAGAAGGCGGACTTCAAAGCGTTCGATACGGCAAAGATCGACGAATACGCCGCGCAGGCGAAAGCGTCCTGGGGCAATACGCCGCAGTGGAAGGAATACGAGCAGAAGCGGAAGGAAGCGAAAGAAGACCTCAACGCGGCCGGCGAACGGATGATGACGGAGATCTTCGGCGAATTCGGCAGGATCAAAGAGAAGGACCCCGCTTCCGAAGAAGCGCAGGCTCTCGTGGAGAAGCTCCGGTCGTTCATCACGGAACACTTCTATACGTGCACGAAGGAGGTCCTGAGCGGTCTCGGAAAGATGTACGCGGGAGGCGGCGAGTTCACGGCCAACATCGACGCCGCGGGCGGCGAAGGCACCGCCGTATTCGCGCACCGCGCGATCGAAGTCTACTGCAACGGCTGAGGCGGCCGCTTTTCGCCAAACAAGAGCGGAAGCCGTTGAAATCCGCAAATAACTGTTGCCAAGCGGCTCGCGCAAGTGTTACAATAAACATTGCGTGTGAGCCGCTTTTTTACGGCTTGCGAACGTCTCGCGATTTCAAAAAATCAAATATAATCTAATCAAACAGGAGGATCTGGGTATGAAAGGCTATACCGGAGACAAAATCAGAAACGTTGCGCTTGTAGGTCACGGAGGCGTCGGCAAGACGACGATTCTCGAAGCCGCGCTGCTCGCCACGGGCGTCATCAGCCGTCTCGGTAGAGTCGAGGACGGCAACACCGTCTCGGACTACGACCCGATGGAAATCGAGAAGAAGTATTCGATCAATACCTCGATCGTCCCCGTCGAATACAACAAAACGAAGATCAACTTCCTCGACACGCCGGGCTACTTCGACTTCGTCGGCGAAGTCTTCTCCGCTCTGCGCGCCGCCGAAGCGGCCGTGATCGTCGTCGACGCCTCCGCCGGTGTCCAGGTCGGCACCGAAAAGGCCTGGGGCGCCTGCAAACACGACGACATCCCGACGATGTTCCTGATCAACAAGACCGACAAGGAAAACGTCGACACCTCCGCCGTCTACGAAGCGATGAAGGCGAAATTCGGCCCCGCGCTCGTCGAGATGGAAGAGCCGATGTCCGATGAGATGAAGGAAGCGCTGAACGAAGCGATCGCGGAATCCGACGAAGAGCTGATGGAGAAATACTTCAGCGGCGAGCCGTTCACCCCGGAAGAATTCAACAACGGCATCATGAAGGGCATCCAGACCCGCTCCCTCGTCCCCGTCTTCACCTGCTCCGCGACGACCGGCAAGGGCGTCAAGGAATTCCTCGAAGCCATCATCAAATACGTCCCGACCCCGAAGCACCATCCCGCGTACGCCGCGAAGGACGCTTCCGGCAAGGACATCGAAGTCGCTCCCGACGCGTCGAAGCCGACGTCCGCGTTCGTGTTCAAGACGATCGCCGACGCCTTCCTCGGCAAGATCTCGCTCCTCAAGGTCGTGACCGGCAAGATCACCCCCGGCATGGAACTCTACAACGCCCGCGCGGAAAAGGCCGAAAAGCTCGGCTCCGTCTTCTTCCTCCGCGGCAAGACCCAGGGCGACTGCCCGGCGGCCGAATGCGGCGACATCGTCGCGGCGGCGAAGCTCCAGTTCACCCAGACCGGCGACACGCTCTGCACGAAAGACAACTACGTCGCGTATCCGCCCGTTTCCTTCCCCGAACCGTCGCTCTACATGGCGGTCGAGCCGAAGGCGAAGGGCGATGAAGACAAGATCAACTCCGGCCTCCAGAAACTCGCCGAGGAAGACCCGTCCTTCGTCGTGACGCGCAACGCCGAGACCCACCAGACTCTGATCGGCGGCCAGGGCGATATCCAGATCGGCGTCATCACCTCCAAACTGCTCAACAAATACGGCGCCTCCGTCAACCTTGTCGACCAAAAGATCCCGTATCGCGAAACGATCAAGGGCAACTCCGACGTCCAGGGCAAACACAAGAAGCAGACCGGCGGTTCCGGCCAGTACGGCGACGTCCACATCCGCTTCAGCCCCTCCCAGGAAGACTTCGAGTTCACCGAAGAGCTGTTCGGCGGATCCGTTCCGAAGAACTACATTCCGGCCGTTGAAAAAGGTCTCCGCGAATGCATGGAAAAGGGACCGCTCGCCGGCTATCCCTGCGTCAACATCAAAGCCTGCCTCTACGACGGCTCCTACCACCCGGTCGACTCCTCCGAAATCGCCTTCAAGATCGCCGCTTCCCTGGCGTTCAAGAAAGGCATCGAAGAGGCCAAGCCGTGCCTGCTCGAGCCGGTGATGCACGTCGAGATCGAAGTTCCCGACGAATACATGGGCGACGTCATGGGCGACATGAACAAGCGCCGCGGCAAGATCCTCGGCATGGAACCGATCTCCGGCGGCGGCCAGAAGCTCATCGCCGAAGCGCCCCAGGCCGAGATGAACAAGTACGCGATCACCCTCCGCGCGATGACCCAGGCCCGCGGCTCCTTCAAGATGCACTTCGAGCGCTACGAAGAAGTTCCCGCGATGCTTGCCGACAAGATCATCGCCGACGCGAAGGCCGCGAACGAAGAATAAGCCTCTGAACCGAGAACTCCCCGCCGCGCGCGGGGAGTTTTTTCTTGAAGGGGACCGTGAAGTTCGGTACAATAAGACTGTTATGAAGGAAACCGTTCCGGAGCCCGCCGGAAGGCGCGCGGAAAGACAACCGAACAAGAACGGACGAAGCGAGAGGGAGCCCTCCGAACAACGCAAAAAACGGAGGAAGACCTTCCGCTCGAAGCGGGAAGCGAACGACTGGATGAACCGGGAAGCCGTCGTCACGCTCTCTGTTTGCGTGCTCTTTTACCTGTGGTGGGTCCTCGCGCTGTACCGCGACAGGGGCCCGAAGCGCTATATCCTCGGCATGCCCGAATGGTTCTTCTACGGCGCGTTCGTCGGAACGATCGTCTTTATCGTCGCGGTCTGGCTCGTCGTCGCGCTGTTCTTCCGTGAGACGGAAGCCCACACCCGGACGGCGGCCCAGAAGAAGAAACAGGCCGCCGCGAAGGCGAAATACGACGCGGAGAAGACGCTCGCCGGCCCCGAAGGGCCGGTCGACTGGCAGGCCGCCGCGGCTGAAGCGCTCGCGGTGAAGCGCGCCACGCTCGTTCTCGAGGCGATCGAGAAGGAAACGG
>JAEEUO010000185.1 GCA_016286935.1 Bacillota bacterium
TCCTCTCCCCGCCGGCCGGCCTGATCGATCAAAGCGACCGCGAAGGTCTCTCGCGCGAGGACGCCGTCCGCCTTGCCGCCGCCCGCGAGATCAAGGAAGAGACCGGCCTTCTCCTCGGCGTGAAGGACGAGCTCGAGATCCTCTCGCCGTTCCTGTTCAGTTCCCCCGGCATGACGGACGAATCGAACGCGCTCGCGCTCGCCGTCGTCTCGGTCCCCGACGAAAGCGTCTTTACGAGCAAGGGCTCCGAAGGAACGGAGATCATCGGCGACTTCCGCCTGCTCAATAAAAAAGACGCCGCGAAGCTGCTTCGTGACGGCGTCGATTCGCGCGGGATCCCCTTCTCGTTCCAGACGTGGGCCGCGCTCTGCTATTTCGTCTCCCGCGACTGGGAGTAGTTACACCATTTTCTTCGGATCGACGATCCGGTCGAACTCCTCATCGCTCAAAAGCCCCATCTCCCTCACCGCCTCGCGGAGGGAGATGTTTTTTTCATGCGCGCGTTTCGCGACCTCCGCGGCCTTGTCGTAGCCGACGACCGGCGAGAGCGCCGTGACGAGCATCAGAGACCGTTCGAGATGGGCCGCGATCGCCTCCCTGTCCGGCTCGATCCCCCTTGCGCACCGCTCGTCGAACGACCGCATCGCGTCGCCGAGAAGCCTTGCGGACTGGAGGAAATTATAGATCAGGACGGGCATATACACGTTCAGCTCGAAGTTGCCCTGGGAGGCCGCGATCCCGACCGTGACGTCGTTGCCCATGACCTGGGCCGAGACCATCGCGAGCGCCTCGCACTGGGTCGGATTGACCTTGCCGGGCATGATCGAGCTTCCCGGCTCGTTCGCGGGGATCGTCAGCTCGCCGATCCCCGAGCGCGGTCCCGACGCGAGCCAGCGGACGTCGTTCGCGATCTTCATCAGATCGGCCGCGAGCGCCTTAAGGGCGCCGTGGAGCGAGACGAGCGCGTCCTTCGACGTCAGCGCGTGGAATTTGTCCGGCGCCGTGACGAACGGATAACCCGTCTCCGCCGCGATCTTCTCCGCGGCGCGCTCCGCGAACCCCGCGGGCGCGTTCAGCCCCGTTCCGACGGCCGTTCCGCCGAGCGCGAGCTCGCATACGGGCTCCTCCGCGCGCCGGATCGCCTCTTCGCAGTGGGCGAGCATCGACGCCCATCCGCCGATCTCCTGGCCGAGCGTCAGAGGCGTCGCGTCCATGAGGTGCGTCCGGCCGATCTTGACGACGTCCGCGTACCGCTCCGAAAGCGCCTCAAACGTCCCGCGGAGCCGGGCGAGCGCCGGGAGGACGCGCTCCTCGACCGCCGATACCGCCGCGACGTGCATCGCCGTCGGGAACGTGTCGTTCGAGCTCTGGCTTTTGTTGACGTGGTCGTTCGGGTGGAGGCGCTCCTCGCGTCCCGCCGCTTCGAGGTTTTTATTGCCGAGGTGGGCGATGACCTCGTTCGCGTTCATGTTCGTCTGGGTCCCGCTGCCGGTCTGCCAGACGGCGAGCGGAAACTCCTCCGCGAGCTCGCCCTTCGCGATCCGGTCCGCGACGGAAACGATCGCCTCCGCGCGCACGGGATCAAGGACGCCGAGCTCTTCGTTCGTCAAAGCCGCGGCCTTCTTCAGAACGCCGAACGCCCTGACGATCTCCGCCGGCATCTTCTCGACGCCGATCGGGAAGTTTTCGAGGCTCCGCTGCGTCTGGGCGCCCCAAAGCCGCGCGTCGTCGACGCGGACCTCGCCCAGACTGTCCTTTTCGATTCGGGTTCCCATCGTTTGTTTATCCTTTCCTGAGCAGCCGGACGAGCCGCCGGGCAGCTTCCTCCGTATCCGCGGGGCTTCCGAACGTGGAGAAGCGGAAATACCCCTCTCCGCACGCGCCGAAGCCCTCGCCCGGGGTGCCGACGACCTGGATCTCGTTCAGGAGATAGTCGAAGAACGCCCAGCTCCCCATCCCGTCCGGGCAGCGGAGCCAGATGTACGGCGCGTTCTTTCCGCCGCAGTACGTGATCCCGCAGCGGTCGAGCGCCTCCGTCAGCACGCGCGCGTTGTTCTTGTAGACCGCGATGTTTTCGCGGATCTGGCGCTGTCCCTCGTCCGTGAAGACCGCGGCGCCGCCCTTCTGGAGGATGTACGAAACGCCGTTCGTCTTCGTCGTCCGGTTCCGCACCCACATGTCGTTCAAAGACAGGCCGCTGCGGACGAGCGCCTTCGGGATTATTGTATAACCAAGCCGCGTGCCTGTAAAGCCCGCCGTCTTCGAGAGCGAGCAGACTTCGATCGCGCACGTCTTTGCGCCTTCGAGTTCAAAGATCGAATGGGGCAGCGCTTCGTCCTCGATGTACGCTTCGTACGCCGCGTCGAACAGGATCACCGAACCGTTGTCGTTCGCAAAATCGATCCAGCGCCGCAGTTTCTCGCGCGTGAACACGGCGCCGGTCGGGTTGTTCGGCGAGCAGATGTAGATCAGTTCCGCGGTCGCCTCGAGATACGGCTCCGGTAGGAATCCGTTCTCCTCTCCCGACGGGAGGTGGATGATCCTGCGGCCCGCGATCACGTTCGCGTCGACGTACGCGGGGTAGGCCGGCTCGATGACGAGCGCGCGGTTCTGACGGTCGAACAGGTCGAGCAGATCGCCGAGTTCGTCGCTCGCGCCGCTCGAGACGAAGACCTCCTCCGGGGAGACGTCCACGCCGCGTTTTTTATAGTGCGCCGCGATCGTCTCGCGGAGGAACGGCGCGCCGGGCTCGGGCATATACCCGTGGAAGCGCGCTTTGTCCGCCTGATCGTCGACGGCCTCGTGGAGCGCATCGATCACGGCCTTCGGAAGCGGCAGCGATACGTCGCCGATCCCCATGCGGAAAAGGCGCGCGTCCGGGTGTGCGTCCTGATAGGCCCTGATCTTCCGGGCGATGTGGAAGAACAGGTACGAATCCTTCAGATCCGCGTAATGCATGTTCGGCTTCATCATAGCGTAACGTCTCCTTCAAAAACGGTTTCCGCGGGACCTTCCATCGTGACGGCCCGATCCGCGCCGACCGTGACCGTGAGCGGACCGCCGTCGAGCCGGACGGTGACGGGAACGCCGGGCCGGACGAATCCCTTCCGCACGGCAGCCGCGACCGACGCGCACGCGCCCGTTCCGCAGGCCATCGTTACGCCGCTGCCGCGCTCCCAGACGCGCATCCGGATCTCGTTTCCGGACAGGATCCGGACGAATTCCACGTTCACGCCGCCCGGAAAGGCCTCGTGCTTCTCGATCACAGGACCGAGCGTCGTGACCGGCGCTTTTTCGGCGTCGTCCGTGAAGATCACCGCGTGCGGGTTCCCGACCGACACGGGCGTATAAACG
>JAEEUO010000186.1 GCA_016286935.1 Bacillota bacterium
CCGTGTACGACAGCTGGTCGATGTTCCGCGCGACGATGCCGAGCGTCGTGCCCTGTGCCATCGCGGCGCAGTTGAAGCCCGCGATCATGTGCCACGCGGCCTGCACGGGCGCGAGGAGCGAGTTGTGGTGGTTGAGGTCGCTCTGGGTGACGAGATGGTTCGTTTCATAAATCTGCATAGCGGTATCCTCCGTCTAGTATTTCCTGTTCTTCCGTCCGAGGACGGCTGCGGCCGCGCCGCCGAAGAGCGCCAGGACCGTGACGACGATCAGGATGATCCCCGTCCGCCGTTCGCGGGCTTTGGCCGCCTCGCGGATCCGGAGATCCTCCTCTTCTTCTTTCTTGTCTTCCAGCGCCGCCTTCGCCGCTTCCTCCGCGGCCTTCCGGGCCTCCTCCGCGGCGCGCTGCTCCTCGAGCAGGCGCTCGGCCTCGGCGCGTTCCTCGCCGTAGGACATCAGCCCCGCGAAGAGATCGCCCTTCGCCGCGACCGGTTCATAGCCGCCGCCGTAATACTGGCCGTAATAGAGCGGGCTGTACGTTTCGATCCCCGACGCCTTCGTCAGGCTGCCGTCGCTGCCGTAGAGCCATCCCCGGAACCACGTCCAGAACTGGGTCTCGTGATGGCGGAAGCCGTCCTGGGTCTTCTGGAACGGCGTCTTCCCGCCGAGCGCGTCGTACGGCGTATCGAGGAACGACAGCGTCACGGGGTTCTCCGCGTAAAGATGGAGGAACACGCGCTCGAGATACGGATGCTGTTCCGCCCATCCGTCCGCCAGCGCCTCCTCGAGAAGCGCCGTATAGAGCATGTGCTGGCCGTGGCCGTATTCGCCGGCTTCGTCATGGCCGACGATGACCTTCGGCTCGAACCGTTCGATGACCGCGCGGACGTCGGAGACGAGGCTCTCCTTCGAGAAGCCCAGATACTCGGCCGTCAGGAGCGCGTAATCGTACGTGTCGGCGTAGGAATCGGGGAGGTGGAGGCTCACCGGGCAGTTACGGATACCGACCTCCCAGAGGCCGTTCAGGCGCTCGTGGTGGCGGCGGAGTTCGTAGATGTGGTCGGTCAGGTACACGACCTGGACGTCATAGCCGCGGACGGCCGAATAGTACGGGAGGATGCCCGCGAAGAAGAGCTGCTCGTCGTCGGCGTGGGTCGACAGGAGCATCACGTCGGCCTTTTCGCACGGGCCGCTCCAGTCGTGGACCCAGGCCGGCAGCGAGCCGTCCGGGGCGAGATCGCGCTCGATGACCGGGTAAAGCCCGCAGACCTTCGCGGCCGTATCGAACGTCACGGTCAGCTCGTCGGGGCGGCCGAGCGGAACGGCAAGATCGACGTAATTTTGAAGCATACCGTCACCCGCCGGAACGGTCAGCGTCGCGTATTTCGTTTCGGAGCCGCGCTTTTCCGTCGAAGAGAACGTATACGCGCCCGGTTCCTCCCAGAACACGCAGTAGACGCCGACGATCGGCGACCCGCCGGGGGCGAGGAGCGTTACGGTATCGCCGGCAGCGTATTCCGTGAACGCCGTGTAGTTCGGCGAGACGGACCGGCCGACCGTCTCGGGCGAGAGGTCGACGTCGTAGGAATACCGTTCATCGCGCACGAACCCCTTCGGGGAGTTCTTCTCATAGACGATATGCCAGTTGACGATCTCGCCGATCAGTCCCTCGCAGTACGCGCGGCGGTCCGGATTGTCCTCGAAGAAGTGGATCGCGCCGTTGACGGTGTTTCCAGTGATCGTGCAGGTCGGCGCCTCGTCGTACGCGAAGCCGCGCGGATAGTACATGCCGATCAGGCCGCCGGAATGGACGTAGCCGTGGCACGAATCGTAGCCGTCGATGTTGACGGTCGAATCGGTCAGATGGGCGTAACCGGACGCGTAGACGCCGCCGAGGAAGTTCTCGTCGCGGACCGCCCTGTCCGTATCGGTGAGGACGAGCGTCACGGCCGCCTTCACGCGCTCGAACGCAGACGCCTCGACGTAGCCGGCAAGACCGCCGGCGCCGTTCGATTTCGCGTTCGTGGAGAGGCGCACCGTCCCGGAAAACGCACAGTCGCGGATCGCTGAACCGGCCGCGTACCCGGCAAGACCGCCGGCATAGGCGCCCGCGGCGTTGTCGCCGTTCGGCGTTCCGTCCGCGCCGTTCACGGTCACGGAGACCCGGACGTCCGCGTTCCGGATCGTCAGGTTCTCGACGGTCGCGCCCTCGAGGACGCTGAACAGACCCGCGAACCGCGTTTCATAGGATCGCCCGTTCCCGTCGAACGTTTCGCGCGTTTCGGCGCCCGTGTTCACGACAGTCAGGTTGCGGATCGTATGACCGCCGCCGTCGAGCGTTCCGGAGAACGCGAACGGCGTCCAGTCGACGCCCGCGAGGTCGATGTCGGCGCCGAGGACGTAGTTCCCGCCCGGGTCCCTCGCGATCGCCGCGAGGCCTTCCGGCGTCGTGACCGGCGTCGGGTCGTCGGCATACGCCGGCGCCGCGAAGAGCATGAGCAGCGCCGTCAGAAGCAATACAGAACAGAGCAGTTTTCGCATGGCAGATAACGGATCAGTAGCCGAGCTTTTCGTTCACAAGATAGACGATGTATTCCTGACCGCCCATTTTGCGGTTGAGGATCAGCGTTCCGTTGCAGATCCGGTCCGGCGAATCGCAGTTCATGCAGTGGCCGACCGCCGCGCAGGGCGTCGCTTTTTTAAGCCTTTGCGTGTTCATCGGGCAGGCGACGTTTTTGATGCGGAGCATCGCCTCCTCGGTCGATCCCGCGAGCTTGTTCACGCCCGCGATGATGTAGACGCGTTTGTGGCCGTAGCAGAGCGCGGCGAGGCGGTTGCCGGTCCCGTCGATGTTGATGATCTCGCCGGCCGACGTGATCGCGTTCGCGGAGCAGACGTAGACGTCGCTCGTCATCGCCTTGAACAGGGCCTCCGGCTTCGTAAGGCCCGTGTTCTCCCAGTGGGAGTAGACCGCCGACCCTCTCGCCATCAGAGCCTCGGGGATGCCGAGCTCGCGCGTCGTGATCGAGCCGCCGAAGCCGACGGTCTCGTCGACCGCGACGTCCGCGAGGAACGCCTCCAGGGCCTCCTCCTTCGTCTCGAACGTTCTCACGGTAAAGTGGTTCTTTTCCAGCGCCTTTTTACAGGCCTCCAGCCGTTCGTTCATCGTTTCGTCCTTTCTCCCTGCCGGGACTTGCTGAAACACGGTTTTCAATGGTCGTGGTTTTCTTCAGAATAATTCATCTTATCATAACAAATTTTTCTTTTCCTTGGGGAATTCTGTGATAAAATAACCGGGTACGAAAGGAAGAAAACGATGTACACAAAGTTTTTCCAGCTCTTCCTGCTGATG
>JAEEUO010000187.1 GCA_016286935.1 Bacillota bacterium
CGTACGTCTTCCACCCGGTCGCGGGCGAAGCGGGCTCCGTAGCGGCCGGCCGCGACGGAACGGTCGATTTCATCGCATGCCGCTTCTGGAACGAGACCGTGCCGGAGACGCTCGTCAGCGGGGAGAACTGGAACCTCGTCAACGAACCGTCCGACAAGGTCCTGGAGGTCCCTGTCGAAACCGTTCGGACCGTCGCGAACGGGTATTACGCGGACGCGAAAAAAACGCGTTCCGCCGGTGTGAATACGCTGACGTCGTCGCACCCGTGGATCGGGAAGCCTTCGTCCTCCGCGGCGAAACAGAGCGCGGCCCGGCTGATCTGGCTCGTTCCGCTCCTCTGCGTCATCCTTGCCGCGGTCTATCTGTTCTTTGTCCGCACGAAGCGGAAGACGGGCGAACTCGCCGGCGGGACCCGGACCCCTGCCCGCTCCTCTTCGCTGTCGCTCGCCGAGATCGACGAGGCCTGCCGGAAACTGACGGAGGACCGGACGCTGACGACGCGCGAGACGGACGTTCTCCGCGCCTACCTCGAGGGCAAGACGCGCGCCGAGATCGCGAAGGAACTCTTCATCACGGAGTCGACCGCCAAAAACCACATCTCAAGCATCTTCTCGAAACTGGCCGTCCGGAACCGTTCCGAACTCGTCGCGAAACTCACCGGGAAGACCGAATAGGACTTCGGGAAAAATAGGACCGAAAATAGGACAAAAGTCCTACATACGCACGCCGGCTTTTGCGGTGTAATACAATCAACCGATTCTACGAACCCAAAACAATCCATAAGGAAAGGCGGTAAACACCATGGGTCTTTTTGACAGTCTTTTGAAAAACGTCGATACGAACAAACTCAAGGAATCGCTCGGTTCGCTCGGCGAGGAACTGAAGAAGGCGGCGGAAGCCGTCAACGACGCGATCCCCGATGACGTCAAGGCGAAGATGAAGGCCGAGGCGGAGGAGAAAAAACAGAAGGAAGAGGCGAAGGCCGCTGCCGTCGAAACGCTCCAGACGAAGACCGACGTGTCGTACGCGACCGCTTCCTATGCCGGGATCGATAAGGACGACTACGACGTCGAGCTCCCTGAGGACGAGCTCGACGCGAAGATGAAGATCGGCGAGGTCATCGCGACCGACTGGCCGAAATACGACCTGTACGAGGACGTCTCCCCGACGAAGATCGGCGGAACGGGCCGCTTTATGAACTATTCGATCGGCGTCTACGACGGCGATAAGCCGGTCCTCTTCATCATGATCATCGGCAAGGCGACGACGCGTCTCCGCCTCTACCGCTGGTCGAAGGAACAGGCCGCGAAGGCCGGCGTTCCGATGATCAACTTCATCGGCCACGCCCCGAACCGCTACTGGTACATCAAGGAACGCCTCGCGAAGTACCTGTAGGCGGACCGGACGCCCGCCCCGGGCGGCGCGTCCCGAACAACGTCAAAAAGAAAGAGAAATGCATTTATTGCGTCTGCGGAGGGCGAAGCGCGGTTCCCCGAACGGCTTTGCAGACAGCCGAACCGCGTTCAGCCCGGTAACATGCGCATTGCGCATTTCAAAGCCGTTTCTCTTTCTTTTTTCTTTTTCTGAGACGATCGGGAACGATCCGCGGATCGCCCCGCCGGGAACACACGCATGACGAGTCTTTTGGAACGCCTTTCGGACGAACAGACATGGCTGGAATTCCGCGACTACAAATCGCGCCATTCCCTGATGAGCCAGCGCGAATTCGACGAACTCGACCGCTACATCGCGGAGAAGCGCTACCTGCCGCTCGCCGAAACGCTCGCGTTCTCCCTCCCCGAAAAGCGCCGCATCAACAAAAGCGGCTCGACGAAGAAACGGACGGTCTACCTGTTCCCGGAGGACGAGACGTGGGTCCTGAAGCTCCTGACGTGGCTGCTCTACAAATACGACGGCGCGATCCGCCCGTCCTGCTTCTCGTTCCGCCGCGAGATGACCGCGAAGACGGCGTTCCGCGCGATCCTCCGGACGCCCGGCCTCGACGCCAAATACGTCCTCAAGGCGGACATCCACGACTACTTCAACTCAATGCCCCCGGACCGCCTCGTCCGCGAGCTCGAGGCCGTGATCGACGACGATCCGCCGCTTCTCGCGTTCCTGACGGCGTTCTTCACGGTCAACAGGGCGATCGACGCCACGGGCGATCCGCCCCATCCCGTGATCGAGGAGAACCGCGGCGCGATGGCGGGAGTCCCGCTCTCGGCGTTCTGCGCGAACATCTACCTCGCGTCGCTCGACCGCCTGTTCGAGGAGAAGGGGATCGCGTACTTCCGCTACTCGGACGACATTCTGATCCTCGCGGATTCGGCGGAGGAGCGCGACGAATGCTTCGAAACGCTGAAGCGCGAAATCGGGGCGAAGGGGCTCGAACTCAACCCGTCGAAGGTCGCCAGTGCCGATCCCGGCGAGCCGTGGGACTTCCTCGGCTTCCGCTATGAGAAGGGGGAGATCGACCTCGCGGAGGCGTCGCTCCGGAAGATGAAGGCCCGGATCCGGCGGAAGGCCCGCGCGCTGTACCGCTGGCGGATCCGGAAGGACGCAGACTACGACCGGACGGCCCGCGCGATGATCCGCAAGTTCAACCGCAAGTTCTACGACGTCGACGGCGAGAGCGAGTTCACCTGGAGCCGCTGGTTCTTCCCGGTCCTGACAAAAGCGGACGGTCTCCGCGCCCTCGACGAATACCTGATCGAATACATCCGCTACCTGTACTCCGGCCGCCACTACAAAGGCAATTACGCCGTGACGTATGACCATATCAAGGAACTCGGCTACCGGAGCCTGGTCCACGAATACTATCGGTTCCGCGAAACCGAACGCCCCCGCCGCGACCCCGCGCGCGAGAAAGGAGAACAACGATGAGCGACGAAACGAAAAAGCCCGGCTATACGGTCCTGGAGACCCACGACGGCCACCACATCGCCGTGCCGAACGGCAAGCCGGAGGGAAGCGCCGGAAGCGGCGGTCACGTAACGCTGGAGACCCATGACGGCCACCACATCGCGATGCCCGGCGACTGGCTCGGCCAGCTCCACCAGGAAGGAAAGATGGAGGAGGCGGCGAACGTCGGATACGTCTGGACGATCGACATGGGCGGGACCGCGACAATCAAAGCCGGCGCGATGGGCCTGAACCTCGCGAAGTGCGACTATACGCTCGAACTGAACTGCTCCCACGTCGGCCCGACGATGTTCGGCGTCTACCGCGGCTCGCTCGGCATGAAATTCCACGGCGACATCACCGGAACGAAGATCATGCTCGCGGCGCTCGGCTTCTCTTCGAAACAGGACATCGACGGCTGGTTCCGCAACGACAACTTCGTC
>JAEEUO010000188.1 GCA_016286935.1 Bacillota bacterium
CGTTGATCTTCACATAGTCATAGGTCAAGTCGCAGCCCCATGCCGTTGCGCCGAACGGACCGTCGTTGAGGCCGACCAGGATATCGATCCCCGTTTCGTGGAGGATCGTCGCGGCGAGTTCCTCCGAGAAGTCGAGAGCCGCACCGTCCTTGCAGACCGCGATCGTACCGGCCTTCGAGGCGAACGACACGTCGATCTTCGTCACGTCGACGTCCGCGCCGCTGTAGCCGATCGCGCAGAGCACGCGGCCCCAGTTCGCGTCCTCACCGAACATCGCGGCCTTCGTCAGGCTGGAGGTGATGACGCTCCGTGCGACGGTCTTCGCGACGGCGTCGGTCTTTCCGCCCGTCACGACGCATTCCAGAAGCTTCGTCGCGCCCTCGCCGTCTCCCGCGATCATGCGGCAGAGCTGCACGGTCACGGTGTTCAGCGCTTTCATGAAGGCGTTGAAACCGTCGCCCTCTCCGGTGATCGGCTCGTTTCCTGCCAGCCCGTTCGCGAGGATGACGACCATATCGTTCGTCGAGGTGTCGCCGTCGATCGAGATCATGTTGAAGGTGTTTTGGATATCGCCGGAAAGCGCCTTTTGGAGCATTTCGGAGGAGATCGCGCAGTCGGTCGTCAGGAAGACGAGCATCGTCGCCATGTTCGGGTGGATCATGCCGCTGCCCTTCGCGATCCCGCCGATGCGGCACGTTTTTCCGCCGATCGTCCATTCGACCGCGACTTCCTTCTTCTTCGTGTCGGTCGTCATGATCGCCGCGCAGGCGTCGTCGCTCCCGTCATACGAGAGCAGCCCGGCGAGCTTCGGGATCCCCGACGCGATCGGTTTGATCGGAAGCGGAAGGCCGATCACGCCCGTCGACGCGACGACGATATCGTCCGCGCTGATATTGAGCGTCTCCGCAAGGATCGCGCACGTCTTTTCGGCGATCGCGGGGCCGTCGGCGTTGCAGGTGTTCGCGTTGCCGCTGTTGCAGATGACGGCGCGCGCCGTTCCGTCCGCGAGATGGGCCTTCGTGACGGCGATCGGCGCGCCCTTCACGAGGTTCGTCGTATAGACCGCGGCGGCGTTCGCGGGAACGTCGCTGACGATCAGTGCCAGGTCTTTTTTGTTCGGGTTCTTCCGGATCCCGCAGTAGACGCCGGAAGCCTTGAATCCTTTCGCGGCGCAAACGCCGCCGTCGATGCGTTTCATATGTCCGTTCTCCTTTTCGTTCAGAGGACAAGCCCCGTCGTCTCGCCGACGCCGAGGAGGATGTTCATGTTCTGGATCGCCGCGCCGGAGGCGCCCTTTCCGAGGTTGTCGAAGACGCTGATCAGAAGGATCCGTTCATCGTTCCCGCTGACCGTCACGATCATATCGTCGCGTCCTGCGAGCGCGTTCCCCGCGATCATCGGACCCTCGAGGTCTTCGTAATGAACGACCGGACCCGCGTACCGTTCGCGGTAGAGCGCCCTGACGTCGTCCGGGGTACCGTTCAGGTCCTTCCGGAACAGCGGGACCGTCACGACCATGCCACTGTAATAGTCCGAAACGATCGGGCAGAACACCGGGGCCGTTTCGAGACCGGCGATCTTCGCCATTTCCTTCAGGTGTTTGTGAGTCTGGCCGAGCGCGTACTGGCGCGGCGCGTCAAGCGCTTCGGGCCGGCCATCCGCCTCGTAGTCGGCGATCATCGACTTTCCGCCGCCCGAGTAACCGGTGACGGAGAAGCACGTCAGCGCCGTTTCCTTCGCGATCAGCCCACTTCGGACGAGCGGTTCGACGAGCGCGAGGAATCCGCTCGCGTGGCAGCCCGGGTTCGCGACGCGCTTGCTCTTCGCGATCGCCCTGCGGAGATCGCCGAGCTCCGGGAAGCCGTACGTCCAGCCGTCCGCCGTGCGGTGCGCCGTCGAGGTGTCGATCACGGCCGTATCGCCCCGGATCAGCGGAACGGCTTCGGCTGCCGCCGCGTCGGGAAGGCAGAGGAAGACGATGTCCGCTTCGTTCATGGCCGCTTCGCGCGCGGAGACGTCCTTGCGGAGCTCCTCCGGCAGCGTTAAGAGTTCGATGTCCTTCCGCGTCTCAAGGCGCGTCCGGATCCGGAGGCCGGTCGTTCCGGCGCTTCCGTCGATGAAGACCTTCGTCATTTGCCGAGCGCCTCCTTCACGAAAGCGATCTGGGCCTCCACCGACTCCGGCGACGTTCCGCCCGCGGAGATGCGCGCCTCCACGCACGTCTGGAGGTCGATCGCGTCATAGACGTCCGCCTCGAACAGTTCGCTCTTCGCCTTGTACGCGCTGAGCGGAAGCGTTTCGAGCGTTTTGCCGGTCTCGATGCACTCCCGGACGAGTTCGCCCGCGATCTTGTACGCGGTCCGGAACGGCAGTCCCTTCTTCACGAGATAGTCCGCGAGATCGGTCGCGTTGAGGAAACCCTCGCGGGCCGCCTTCGCCATATTCTCCTTCTTCACGGTCATCGTCCGGAGCATCGGCGCGAGGATCGTGAGGCACATCTCAGCCGTGTCGCACGCGTCGAACACGCCCTCCTTGTCCTCCTGCATATCCTTGTTGTACGCCAGCGGGAGGCCCTTCAGCGTCGTCAGAAGACCGATCAGATCGCCGTAGACGCGTCCGGTCTTTCCGCGGATCAGCTCCGCCATATCGGAGTTGCGCTTCTGGGGCATGATCGAGCTTCCGGTCGTATACGCGTCCGAAAGCGCGATAAATTGGAATTCCCAGCTCGACCAGAGGATCAGTTCCTCCGCGAGCCGGGAAAGGTGCATCATCAGGATCGAAAGCGCCGAGAGGAATTCCACGGCGAAATCGCGGTCCGAAACGCCGTCGAGGCTGTTTTGGCAGATCGCGTCGAAGCCGAGAAGCTCCGCCTCGTACGAACGGTCCGTATCGTACGTCGTCCCCGCGAGCGCGCAGCAGCCGATCGGCGAGACGTTCGTCCGCTTCCGGCAGTCGCCGAGCCGGTCCAGGTCGCGCAGCAGCATCATCGCGTAGGCCATCAGATAGTGGCCGAACGTGACGGCCTGGGCGCGCTGGAGATGCGTGTAGCCGGGCATGACGGTGGATTTATGTTCTTCGGCGAGTTCGGCCAGAACGGCGATCACGTCGCGGATCTTCGCGGAGATCGCGTCATTCTCCTTCATCAGGTACAGACGGAGGTCGAGTGCGACCTGGTCGTTGCGGCTGCGGGCGGTATGGAGTTTCTTGCCCGTGTCGCCGATCCGTTCGGTCAAAACCTGTTCGACGAACATGTGGATGTCCTCCGCGTTCGGATCGATCGTAAGCTCGCCCGACTCGAGATCCTCAAGGATCCACGCGAGGCCCGAAACGATCGCGTCGCA
>JAEEUO010000189.1 GCA_016286935.1 Bacillota bacterium
GAACTACGGCACGGGCGCCGTCATGGTCGTTCCCGCCCACGATCAGCGCGACTTTGAGTTCTGCAAAAAGTACGGCCTCGCGATCGTTCCCGTCATCGCGCCGCCCGAAGGGTCCGGCATCGACGTCCACAACCTCGAGGCCGCGTTCGAGGCCGAGGGAACGATGATCAACTCCGGCGTCTACGACGGCATGAACAACAAGGAGGCGATCGAAAAGATCATCGCCGACCTCTCCGGCAGGGGCATCGCGAAGAAGACGGACAACTTCCGCCTCCGCGACTGGCTGATCTCGCGCCAGCGCTACTGGGGAACGCCGATCCCGATGGTCTACTGCGAGAAGTGCGGCTGGGTCCCCGAAAAGGAAGAGAACCTGCCCGTCGTCCTCCCGACCGACGTCGAGTTCACCGGAAAGGGCGAATCGCCGATCAAGACGTCGAAGACGTTCCTGAAGACGGCGTGCCCGTGCTGCGGCGGCCCGGCGGAGCGCGAAGCCGACACGATGGACACGTTCCTCGATTCGTCCTGGTACTTCCTGCGCTACTGCGATCCGCGCAACACCGAAGCCGTCTTCGATAAGGAGAAGGCGAAATACTGGATGGCCGTCGACCAGTACATCGGCGGCATCGAGCACGCGATCCTGCACCTCCTCTACGCGCGCTTCTTCAACAAATTCCTCTACGACCTCGGCCTCGCGCCGACCGTGGAGCCGTTCACGAACCTGCTCACCCAGGGCATGGTCAACCTCGGCGGCACGAAGATGTCGAAATCGAAGGGCAACATCGTCTCGCCCGAGGATATCATGGCGAAATACGGCGCGGACACGGCGCGCCTGTTCATCATGTTCGCGGCGCCGCCGGAATCCGAACTCGAATGGTCCGACACGGGCGTCGAGGGCAGCTACCGGTTCCTGAACCGCGTGTACCGCCTCGCGTACGAGGTGAGCGCTCTGACGAAGGGCGTATCCGCGGCCGAGACCGTCAGCGGAAAAGAAGACAAGTCGCTCGATTACGTGCTCAACACGACGGTCAAGAAGGCGACCGAGGACATGCGCGAGCGGTTCAACTTCAACACCGCGATCTCCGCGATCATGGTCCTCGTCAACGAGATGTACCGCTACAAGCAGCTCCCGGAGGAACAGCAGAACAAGGCGCTCCTCCGCTTCGCGATGGAGCGCGTCATCCTGCTCCTCGCGCCGTTCACGCCCCACATCGCGGAAGAGATGTGGCAGGAATTCGGCCACAGCTTCTCGCTGATCGACGAGCCCTGGCCGACCTGGGACGAGGCGCGGTGCGTGCAGGACGAGATCGAGATCGTCGTACAGCTTAACGGCAAGGTCAAAGAAAAACTGAACATCCCGTCCGCGACGACGCGCGAGGAGATGGCGGACTTTGTCAACACGAATTAGACCGTCAAGGGGCTCATCGAAGGAAAACAGGTTATTAAGGTCATCGCAGTACCTGGAAAACTGCTGAACATCGTTGTGAAATAAGATAACAGAAAGGAAACAAGGCAAGAATTTTGACGACCCAGACAACACGAACACCGCGCGCGCACGGCGCTGCTTCTGCGCGCGCCAAAGCCGTCCCGGAGGTACGCCTCGTGCCCCTCGGCGGTTTGCATGAGATCGGAAAGAACATCACCGCGCTCGAATGCGGGGAGGATATCCTCATCATCGACTGCGGCTCGACGTTCCCCGAGGACGAGATGCTCGGCATCGACATCGTCATCCCCGATTTCACGTATCTCATCGCGAACCGTCCGAAGGTCAAGGGCCTCCTCCTGACGCACGGCCACGAGGACCACATCGGCGCCGTTCCGTACCTGCTCAAGGAATTCAACATTCCCGTCTACGGAACGCGCCTCACGCTCGGCCTCGTGGAATCCAAACTGAAGGAGCACGGTCACGAAGGCGACCTCCGCGAGATCGCGGACGGCGACCGCCTGAAGATCGGCTGCTTCCAGATCGAGGTCATCCACGTGACGCACTCGATCCCCGACGCCGTCGCGTTCAACATCCGCACGCCGGCGGGATGCGTCTTCTTCACGGGCGACTTCAAGGTCGACCACACGCCGCTCGACGGAAAGCCGATCGACCTCCGCAAGCTCGCCCGCATCGGCGAGGAGGGCGTTCTTCTGCTCTGCTCGGATTCGACGAACGCGGAACGGAAGGGCTATACGCCGTCCGAGAAGAACGTCGGCATAACGCTCGAAAACATCTTCCGCACGAACCCGTCGAGCCGCATCTTCGTCGCGACGTTCAGCTCGAACGTGAACCGCGTCCAGAAGATCATCGACACGGCCGTTCTGTGCGGCCGGAAGATCGCCGTCAGCGGCCGCTCGATGGTCAACGTCATCTCGATCGCGATCGAGCTCGGCTACCTGAAGGTGCCGGTCGGCGTGCTCGTCGACATCAACAAGATCAAGAGCTATCCGGATTCGGAACTCCTCATCATCACGACCGGCTCCCAGGGCGAGCCGATGTCGGCTCTGACGCGGATGGCCGACGGCGAACACAAATCCGTCCAGGTCAAGAAGGGCGACGTGATCGTCCTCTCGTCGTCCGCGATCCCCGGCAACGAGAAGATGATCTTCAACACGATGAACAAGCTCCTCGAGCGCGGCGCGAAGCTCGTCTACAACGACATCGCCGAGACCCACGTCTCCGGCCACGCGTGCCAGGAGGAGCTGAAGCTCTTCCACATGCTCCTGAAGCCCGAGTTCTTTATGCCGCTCCACGGCGAGTACCGCCATATGCGGGCCCACGCGGAGCTCGCGATGTCGCTCGGCGAGAAGGAGGAGCACATCGTCATCGGCGAGAACGGCCGCTTCGTGTCGATCAAGCCTCATAAAGTCGAGCTGACGAAGGACAAGATCGAGTGCCAGCCGATCCTCGTCGACGGCCTCGGCATCGGCGACATCGGCAACTCCGTCCTGAAGGACCGCCGGATCCTCTCCGAATCGGGCCTGATCGTCGTCGCGGCCACGATCGACCGCGAGCTCGGCGAGCTCGTCTCCGGTCCCGAGATCATGTCCCGCGGCTTCGTGTACGAGAAGGAATCGGGCGATCTGCTTTCGGACGCGGCGCGCGTCGCGGCGGAGACGATCGCGAAGTTCGACCTCTCGGCGCTGCGCGACTACGGTCCCGTCAAGGCGGCCGTGAAGAGCGACATGCAGAAGTTCATCGACCGCGCGACGAAGCGCGCGCCGGTCATTCTCCCGATTTTCATGGAAGTGTAAAAAAATAGTTTGCAACCAAACAAAAGTCGGGTATAATAAAACCGCCTATGTGCGCAACGACCGTTACAAACCTCTGATTACCAAGGAAAAGGAGAGTCGAT
>JAEEUO010000190.1 GCA_016286935.1 Bacillota bacterium
GGGTGTTGTCAGGGTTCTGGGGCTGGGGTTCGGGCTTTTTTGCGCACGCCGCAAGCGAAAGAACCATGACAAGTACGAGCAGGATGCTGAGTGCTTTTTTCATGATTTCCTCCTTTAACTAATATTCGGATTGCTCCGAAACACGGTTAGATTATATAACTAATCGGGTGTATAAATCAACTTGCATACAAAATAATCCGCCCCGGAGAGGGGCGGACGAAGGACGGCCGTTTACCGGTAATCGCGCAGTTTTTCGAGCCGCCGGAGCGCCTCGTCGAGGACTTCGTCCTGACGCGCGAAGTGGAGGCGGATGAGGTGGTTGACGGGTTCGCGGAAGAAACTCGAGCCGGGGACGGCGGCGACGCCGACCGTGCGGATCATCCATTCGCAGAACGCGAGATCCGTCCATCCCTTGAAGCGGTCCGTCGCGAGGAACTCCGAGATGTCGATCAGGACGAAGTAGGAGCCCTGGGGAACGTTGTGGGCAAGGCCGATGCGGTCGAGGCCCGCGCAGAACCGGTCGCGCTTCTCCGTGTAGAGCGCCTTGAGGCCGTCGTAGTACGACGCGGGGAGGCGGAGCCCGGCGGTCGCGGCCTCCTGGAGCGGGGCGGGCGCGCCGACGGTCAGGAAGTCGTGGACCTTCTTCGCGGATTCGATCACGGAGGCGGGACCGATCAGATAGCCGAGCCGCCAGCCCGTCATCGAGAACGTCTTGGAGAGCGAACTGCAGGTGACGGTCCGTTCGGCCATTCCGGGGAGGGAGGCCATGTGGACGTGGACGTACGGATCGTAGACCATGTGCTCGTAGACCTCGTCCGTCACGACGTACGCGTCGTAGCGGATGCAGAGCTCCGCGATCGACTCGAGCTCGGCGCGCGTGAAGACCTTGCCGGAGGGATTCGAGGGATTGCAGAGGATGAGCGCCTTCGCGCCGTCCCGCAGGCCCTGTTCGATCTGCGAGAGGTCGAAGCCGTACGCCGGCGGAACGAGCGGGACGTAGACCGGCTCGGCGCCGGACAGGATCGCGTCGGCGCCGTAGTTCTCGTAGAACGGCGAGAAGACGATGACCCTGTCGCCCGGGTTGCAGATCGTCATCATCGCGCAGATCATCGCCTCGGTCGAGCCGCACGTCACGATGATCTCCGTGTCGGGATCGATCGCGCGGCCCATCGACCGGCCGTACTTTTCCGCGAGCGCGGCGCGGAGATTCGGCGCGCCGAAGGTGACGGAGTACTGGTGGGGGCCGCCGTAGGCGGCTTTGGCGAGCGCGTCGAGGACCTCCCGAGGGGGATCGAAATCGGGGAAGCCCTGGGAGAGGTTGATGGCGCCGTAGGCGTTGGAGATGCGCGTCATCCGGCGGATGACGGAATCGGTGAAGAGGCCGACGCGGCGGCTGAGTTCACGCATGGAAGACCTCCTTTGATGGGAAAATGCCGCGGTGAAGCGGCATTTTTCGGGGGATGGTTGAAAAGTGGTGCGTCCGACAGGATTCGAACCTGCGGCCTTCAGAGTCGGAGTCTGACACGCTATCCAGCTGCGCCACGGACGCATAACAGAGGAAGGGATGCTGTTTTCCGCAGTTCCGTTCCGCGTTGCGGCAAGGAAGAAAACAGCGAAACGTTTTCCCTGTCCGTCCGGCGGGCCCGGAAAACGTTATGAAAAAAAGTGGTGGGCGATATTGGACTCGAACCAACGGCCTCTGCCTTGTCAAGGCAGCGCTCTAACCAGCTGAGCTAACCGCCCATAGCCACCGACGATTATTGTATCAAAGGGATTTCGAAAACGCAAGCATTTCTTTTGCAAAACGGCGATTCTTTTGCGTGTCCGCGCGTCCGGGCGCGCAGAACCGGAGCGAAGGCGGAAGAAAAACGCGAACGGGTGTTTACAAACCGCGCGCGGTGTGATAAACTGACCACGAACAGATGTACGCAACCGTAGAAGGAGGAACTGCGATGGAACCCCTGAAGGACAGAGAAAAACGGATTCTGGATTATCTGAAGGACGCGATCCGGAAGAAGGGTTATCCGCCGACCGTGCGCGAGATGTGCGCCGAACTCGGTATAAAGTCGACTTCGACCGCGTTCAAGGACATCAATTCCCTCGAGGCGAAGGGCTATCTCCGCAAGGATCCGTCGCGGTCCCGCTCGCTCGAGGTGCTCGATCTCGAGGGGGACGACTTCGGCCACTACCCGTCCGCCCAGCGCGAGACGGTCGAACGCGTCCGCGCGGACGTCGAGGAGATCCCCGTCGTCGGCCGGATCGCCGCCGGTACGCCGATCCTCGCGGAACAGAACATCGAGGACAGCTTCCCCGTCCCGACGCGCTACCTTTCCGGAAGCGGAAACCACTTCATGCTCACCGTCCACGGCGAATCCATGATCGAAGCCGGGATCTTCGACGGCGACTATATCCTGGTCCGGGAACAAAAAGACGCCTCGAACGGCGAGATCGTCGTCGCGATGATCGACGGCGACTACGAGGCCGAATCGACCGTTAAGACGTTCTACCGCGAAAACGGCCACATCCGCCTCCAGCCTCAAAACCCGTCGATGGACCCGATCATCGTCGACGACTGCGAGGTCCTCGGCGTCGTGAAGGGCGTGTTCCGGTATTTCAACTGAGTATGGATAACGACAACGCGTTACAGAACAAACGAGGCGCTTCCTGTGAAGCGCCTCGCCTTTTTATTTGACCGGGAGTTGTTTGTTAGTATGTCTCTTACGCGTCCTTGCGGAACACCGTGACCGCCATCTTGACGAAGTATTCCTTCAGCCCCGGCAGCTTCGCGAGCGGCGCAAGGAACGGCCGGAGCGGGACCTCGCGGTAGTACTCGACGGTGAGCGGCGTTCCGGCTTTGATCTTTTGGAAGCGCTTGAGCGTCATGCGGTTGATGTAGCTGAAGTATTCGGTGCCGTCCTCGCGCTTCGAGATCCGGAAGTTGACGCGCTTCTCGCCGTCGGGAACGGTCTTCGCGAGCTCCTTGTAGGCGTCGATCATATCCTGTTCGGAGAAGAACGCCTGGACCCACGGGATCGCGATCAGGTCGGATAAGTGGGCGCCGTAGGGGTGGTTGTACGGCGGGAAGTTCACGAACAGCCTCCCGCCCGGCTTGAGGATCCGGCGGACTTCGGCGAGGACGGCCTCCGGCCGGTCGACGTGCTCCATCGCGTCGTTCATCACGACCGTGTCGAACGTATCGTCCGGGAAGCCCGATTCCGCCGCGTCGCCCGTGACGAACCGGAAGACGCCCGCGAAGCCCAGATCCTTCGCGAGCGCCTCGGCTTCCTCTTTATAGTACGGAACGATGTCCATCCCGACG
>JAEEUO010000191.1 GCA_016286935.1 Bacillota bacterium
CTTTCGAGACAGTACAGGTCGACGCTCTCGGCGCCGGCTCTCAGAGCCGTTCTGGCTACGTCAGCAGCGATGTTGCCGCCTCCGATGACGACGGTCTTGCCGGCGAGGCGGACCGTCTCATCCTGGTTGATCTCCCGGGCGAATTCGATGCCGGCGCGCACGCCCTTGGCGTCTTCTCCCGGAATGCCCATTTTGCCGCCGCTCTGCAGGCCGGTCGCGATATAGAAGGCTTTAAACCCCTGGTCGCGCAGCTGCTGCAGGGTCACGTCCCTGCCGACTTCCACGCCGCAGCGGATCTCGACGCCCATCTTCTCGATGATGCCGATCTCGCCTTCGATGACTTTCTTCTCCAGGCGGAAGTTGGGGATGCCGTTCATCATCATGCCGCCGGGGCGCTTTTCGCGGTCGAAGACCGTTACGGGATAGCCTTCCATGCGCAGATAATAGGCTGCGGAAAGTCCGGCAGGGCCCGCTCCGATGACCGCGATGGGGAATTCGTCCCACTGCTTGCCGTCCATGTTGTCGCAGATGGGCACGAAGTCCGTGGGGTTCATCAGCTCCCACTGGGCCAGGAACTTCTTGATCTCGTCGATGGCGACGGCTTTATCGATCGTTCCCCTCGTGCAGCGGTCTTCGCATCTTCTGTTGCAGATGGCGCCGCAGACGGCGGGGAAGGGGTTGTCCTGGCGGATGAGTTTAACAGCGTCCGCGTAGCGGCCGTCCGCCGCCATCTTGATGTAGCCCTGAACGGCCAGATGTGCGGGGCAGGCGGTCTTGCAGGGAGACGTGCCGGTGTCGTAGCAGTTGATCTTGTTGTGGTCGCGGTAATCCCAGTCCCACTTGTCCTCGCCCCAGACGTTGTCGTCGGGGAGCTCGTGCATCGGGTACATGACCTTTGAGCCGTCCGCGCGGCAGAGCTTCTGGCCGAGGCGCGCGGCGCCCGCCGGGCAGACCTCGACGCACTTGCCGCACGCGACGCACTTTTCGGGGTCGACGTGGGCGCGGTACGCGGAGCGCGACATGTTCGGGGTGTTGAAGAGCTGGGACGTGCGGAGGCCGTAGCAGCTTCCGGGCGAGCAGTTGCAGATGCCGACGATGCGGTCGGGGCCGTCGAGGTTGGTGATCTGGTGGACGTAGCCCTTCCGCTCGGCGCGCTCGATGATCTCCATCGCCTCCTCGCGGGTGATGTAGTGGGCGTCCTTGCCCGTTTCGACGAGGAACTCCGCGATGTCGCCGAGGCCGATGCACATATAGCCCTCGATGTCGCCGACGCCTTCGCCGCGGACGCGCTGGGCCTTGCGGCACGCGCAGACCATCGTGCAGAACTTGTCGTATTTCTTGAGCCAGTGCGAGAGGTGCTCGACGCTGACGGACGTCGACGCGCCGTCGATCGCCTTTTCGACCGGGATGACGTGCATGCCGATCCCCGCGCCGCCGGGCGGGATGAGCTTCGCCGCGAGTTCGAGCGGCTCCTGGGGGGCGAGGTTGAACATCGTCGCGACTTCCGGGTTCGTGTCGGTCAGCGTCGGATGTTCGACCATGTACTCGCCGGAGCCGACGACCCACTTCGGGATCCAGTACTGGATGTGCTGGTCCGCGTTGTCGCGGTTCTGCTCGATGATGCCGATCCAGAGGAGGTGGTCGATGATCTTCTGGGCCTCCTCCTCGGTCATGTTGTTCTTCGCGGCGAGTTCCTTCGTCGTGCGGCCGGTGCGGCGCTTCTCGAAGCTCAGCATGAACTTCACTTCATCCTTCGTCAGAAGCCGGTCGAGGATCCAGAAATCCATATGGTTTTCCTTCATGCCGCCGGGGAGCTTCCGCGGGATGTTGTCCGTGATCATCACCGCGAGCTTTTTGACGAGCTTCGCCTTTTCGGGGTCGTCGCAGTGATGGTCCGTGACGGGGTAGTCACGTTCGTTGACGTGGATCTTGGGGTTGACTTCCTTAACCATTGAGCAAACCTCCGGGGGTCACATGATCGGGATGCGGATCGTGAGGTCCGAGAGCGGCCACGCGGAGCAGGGGTGGAACCATCCCATCTCCTTGTCCATCAGCCGCCGGCCGTCGCCGATCGGGGAGACGAACACGTCGCCCGAGACGAGCTGGCTGCGGCAGAAGCCGCATTCGCCGTTCCGGCAGTGCGTGTCGATCTTGATGCCCGCGCGTTCGAGCGCGACGGCGACCGGTTCCTTCGCGGACGCTTCGATCACGTCCTCGGCGATGCCGCGGCGGACGGTGATCCTGTGCGTCTCCGTCTCGCGCCCCTTCGGGTAGCCGGGCAGCTGCGTCACGTCGGCCGGGTTGTTGATCGCGTCGTGGCGGAAGCGGCGGGCCGGAACGCCCATGTCGTCGAGCGCCTTCTTGACGAACGTGAACATGGGGAACGGGCCGCAGAACATGTACGTGCAGCCGGGCGTCGAATACTTTTCGATGATCTCGCGGGAGATGAAGCCCTTTTCGCCCGGCCAGTCCGGTTCGCCGGAGAGGACGTTGACGATCTTCACGTCGGGGCAGTCCTTCTCGATCGCTTCCAGCTCGTCCTTCAGAACGATGTCGTCCTGGTTGACGGAGCCGTAGAGGACGGTCAGCTTCAGGCCCTTGCCCTTGAGCTTTCCGTACGCGATCTCCTTCGCGAGGGAGTGGAACGGGGTGATGCCGACGCCGCCGGCGAGGGCGACGACGTCCTTCGAATCGCGGAGCGGCTCCCAGTACCAGTTGCCGAACGGGAGCGTCCCCTCGATCACGTCGCCGACCTTCACACGGTCGAACAGGTAATCCGGCACGAAGTACGGGCGGTTCCGGCGGACGGTGATCTCAAAGAAGCCGTGCTCGCCGCGCGCCTCGTACGGGGCGGAGCTGATCGAATACGGGCGGGACAGCTTGCTTTCGCCGATCTCGAACCGGAAGTTCGCGTACTGGCCGGCCTGGAAGACGGGGATGTGGCCGTCCTCGGTCTCAAACCGGAACGTCTTCGAATACTTCGACGTGTCGCGGATCGCCGTGACCTTCAGGTTCATGAGGCCGGGATGGAGCGCGTCCGCCACCTCGCGGATGTGATCCTTCGGATCGGGAACGTTCGACGCGTTCGCGATGGACTGCTTGCGGAGCTCCGTCACGCGGGAGGCGCCGCCGACGTCCTTCAGAAAGCCTTTGACTTTGATGCTCATTTCGCCGCCTCCTTCTTCTTTTCGAGATCCTCCAGGATCGCCTTCGCGGCCGCGCGGCCGTTCGTGATCTGGGGTCCCATGCCGTCGCCCGACATGCCGTGGGCGCCGGCGAACTCCAGACCGTCGATGAAGTGGTCGTCCGCCTTCA
>JAEEUO010000192.1 GCA_016286935.1 Bacillota bacterium
GTTCCTGATGGCCGTTTACTTCCGCGGCATGAACACGGACGAGACGAAGGAACTCACGTTCGCGATCCGCGATTCGGGCGCGACGCTCGATTTCGCGTCGATCCGCGGCCTCCGGGCGGACAAGCACTCCACCGGCGGCGTCGGCGACAAGACGAGCCTCGTCGTCGGACCGGTCGTCGCGGCGTGCGGGCTGAAGGTCGCGAAGCTTTCTGGCCGCGGCCTCGGCTTTACCGGCGGCACGATCGACAAGCTCGAATCGATCGAGGGCTTCCGGACGAACATCCCCGTCGACGAGTTCGAATCGATCGTCAACGAGGTCGGCATCGCGATCGCGGGCCAGTCGAAGGACATCGCGCCCGCGGATAAGCTTCTCTACGCGCTGCGCGACGTGACGGGAACGGTCGCGAGCCTTCCGCTGATCGTCAGTTCGATCATGGGGAAGAAGCTCGCCGCGAACGACGACATCATCGTGCTCGACGTCAAGTGCGGCAGCGGCGCCTTCATGAAGACGCCGGAGGACGCGAAGGAACTCGCGGAGACGATGGTCGCGATCGGCAAGGAAGCCGGCAAGAAAACGCGCGCGCTGATCACCGATATGGACCAGCCGCTCGGAAGCGCCGTCGGCAATACCCTCGAGGTCATCGAGGCGATCGACACGCTGAAGGGAAAGGGCCCGAAGGAGTTCCGCGCGTTCTGCATCGAAGTCGCCGCCCATATGCTCGAACTGGCGGGGCAGGGCGATTTCGGCGCCTGCGAGAAGGCGGCGAAAGAAGCGATCGACAGCGGAAAGGCGTTCGAAACGTTCCGCGCGATGGTCAAGGCCCAGGGCGGAAACGTCCGCTGGATCGACAAGCCGGAGCTCTTCCCGACGGCCGATTCCGAGCTCGACGTCATCGCGGGCGAATCGGGCTGGATCGCGAAGTTCAACACCGAACAGATCGGTCTCGCGAGCATGACGATCGGCGCGGGCCGTTCGAAGAAGACCGACCCGATCGATATCACCGCCGGGATCCGCTTCTGGAAGAAGCGCGGCGACCGGATCGAGAAGGGCGAAAAGCTCGCGACGCTCTATTCCTGCGGAAAACAGAAGGATCTCGTCAAGGCGATGTTCATGGTCCTCGACGCGACGGAGCTGTCCGCGAAGAAGCCGCCCGAAACGCCGCTGATCCTCTCGGTGGTCCGGTAGGCGGACGGGACGGCGATTCCGCGAAAGGAGGCGGCCGCGACGGATAAAAACGAAGAACTTCTGATCCGCGCGCTCGGCGACCGGATCCGACAGGCGAACGCGCGCGGCCGGATGACGCACACGTCGTTCCTCGACGTGCACGAAAAGGCGCTCCTCGAACGCGAGGCGATCGCGAAGAAGGCGGTGTTCGCTCTGTACGGCGGATACGGCGGCGCGGAGCGGTGCGTGATGCTCCTCTTCCCCGACGCGGAGGCGAAACGGGAGTGGGAGGAGGCAGGGCCGGGCGGCGAAAACGATCCGCTCGAGGTCCTGCGCGTCCGGACGAAGAAGGGCGCGCGGGAGATGACGCACCGCGACTATCTCGGGAGCCTCATGAGCCTCGGGATCGACCGCTCGCTGACCGGCGACATCCTCGTCGGGAGCGCGGGGGAGAACGGCCAGTCGGCCGACGTCGTCGTCCTCGGCGAAATGGCCGAATACATCGCGCGCGAATACACGTCCGTCGGCCGCGAGACGGTCACGGCCGAACGCCTTCCGGTCGGTGAGATCGCCGTGAACGAGACGGCGTTCGAGGAGAAGAAGGACACCGTCGCGAGCCTGCGCCTCGACAGCGTGCTCGGAACGGCGTTCGCGCTCTCGCGCGGCACCGCCCAGGAGGCGATCCGCCGCGGACTCGTGTTCGTCAACAGCGCCGAGGCGTCGAAGCCCGACAAGCTGCTCGCCGAAGGCGACAAGATCACCCTTCGCGGGAAGGGAAAGGCCGTCCTCGCCGAGGTCGGTCAGAAAACGAAAAAAGACCGCATCTTCATCCGGATCGTGCGGTACCGGTAAAACGGATCCGGAACAGACCTATGGACATCGATCTCATCTTCATCTTCGAAATGATCGGAACGGTCGCCTTCGCGGTGGCCGGTTCGCTCGTCGGCATCCTCAAGAAAATGGACATCTTCGGCATCGCCGTGCTCGGCATGACGACGGCCGTCGGCGGCGGCATCATCCGCGACCTCGTGCTCGGCAGGACGCCGCCCGTCGCGTTCGTGCGCCCCGTCTACGCGCTGACGGCGATCGTGACGTCGCTGATCGTCTTCCTCCCGGCCGTGCGGAACTTCGTCGAGCACCACCAGAAAGGCTACGAGGGCGTCATGCGCCTCATGGACGCGATCGGTCTCGGCGCCTTTACGGTCATCGGCGCGGAGGCCGCGTTTACGTGCGTTCCCGACCCGAACGTGTTCCTCGCGGTCTTCACCGGCGCCGTGACGGGCGTCGGCGGCGGCGCGCTCCGCGACGTTCTCGCGGGGGAGGTGCCCTATATCTTCGTCAAGCATTTCTACGCGTGCGCGTCGATCATCGGCGCGATCGCGTACTGCATCCTGCGCGGCTTCCTGGGGATCGAGCTCGCGATGATCCTCGGCGTGGCCGTCGTCGTCGTCCTGCGGCTCCTCGCCGCGAAATACCGCTGGACGCTTCCGCGTCCGTAACCCCTACCCCCGACGGACGGACGCCTCCGCCCGCCCCGGATCCTTCACAGGAGGTCCCTATGGGCAACACATTCTTCTTTGACTGGGAGGTCTCCCTGATGGAGTTCCTCCAGGCGCACATGGGCGGGTTCGCCGTCAAGTTCGCGTCGATCGTCTCGATGTTCGGCGAGGAGCTGTTCACGGTGCTCGTGCTCGGTTTTCTGTACTGGGCGTTTGACAAAAAGATCGGTCTCCGCTTCGGCATGAACCTCATGATGGTCCAGCTCGCGTTCCCGATGATCAAGAACGTCGCGCTCCGCCGCCGTCCGTACATGGACCACGCGGGGATCCGGTGCCTGAAGCTCATCGACAAGTCCGCCGACCCGATGAACATCGCCGCCCAGGGCTACTCGTTCCCGAGCGGCCATTCCGCCAGCTCGGCCGTCACGATGGGGTCGCTCGCGGCGATCTTCCGCAAGCCGGTCTTTACGGTCCTCGCGATCGTGATCCCGCTCCTCGTCGGCATCTCGCGGTTCGCCCTCGGCGTCCATTACCCGACGGACGTCCTCGCCGGCTGGGCGATCGGCGCGATCGCCGTCTTCCTGACGCCTGTTCTCGAAAGCAGATTCAAAAAGAAGCAGTCCTTCTACCTGATCGTCTTTCTCAT
>JAEEUO010000193.1 GCA_016286935.1 Bacillota bacterium
CAGGGATGTCGCTGAAGAGCACGACGAGCGTGTCGGGGATCGCGAACGAAAGGACGCAGAGCAGCGTTCCCGCGGCGAAGCAGACCGTCCCGCAGAAGCCGATGACGCGGCGGATGTTCGTGAGGTCGCGCGACCCCCAGAACTGGCTCATGAACGCGGACGAGGCGCTGCAGAAGCCGAAGAGGATGCCCCAGAAGACGTGGAACATCTGGCCTCCTGCGCCGACGGAGGCGAGCGCCTCTTCGCCGAGGCGGCCGACCATCAGGTTGTCGACGAGGGAGAGCGAGCTCGAGATCAGATACTGGATCGCGATCGGCAGGACGATGCGGGTCAGGCTGCGGTATATCGTTTTGTTGTCGGTCTTGGTCATTTGGTGAAGTGTTCTTTGATGGCGCGGACGATGCGTTCCGAGGCATGGCCGTCGCCGTAGGGATTCTTCGCGTGAGCCATCGCGTCGTACGCGGCCCTGTCGGTCAGGAGCTCGCGCATCAGTCCCGCGATCGTTTCGCGCGAGACGCCCGCGAGGCGGACCGTTCCGGATTCAAGCGCCTCGGGCCGTTCCGTTTCCTTCCGGACGACGAGGACGGGCTTTCCGAGCGCCGGCGCTTCCTCCTGCATCCCGCCGGAATCGGTGACGATGAGGTAGGAGCGCTTCATGAGGTTGATGAACGGCTGGTAGCTCAGCGGTTCGATCAGGCGGACGCGGTCGAGCCCGCCGAGGACCCTGTTCGCCGTCGCGCGGACGAGCGGGTTCATATGGACCGCGTAGACGACCTCGACGTCGTCGAACTCCCCGACGATATCGCGGACGGCCGAGAAGATGTGTTCCATGTTCTCGCCGAGGTTCTCGCGGCGGTGGCACGTCATGCAGATCACGCGGCGCTTTTCGAAATCGAGCGCCGCGAGCGCGCGGAGCGACGCGGGATCGTCGTCGTACCGCTCGGGATGAGCGGCCGCCTCCGCAAACGAGAACGGCAGGTCGGCGGCCGTCAGGAGCGCGTCGATGACCGTATTGCCCGTGAGGACGATCTTCTCCGCGGGGACGTTCTCCCGGAGGAGGTTGTCGCGGTTCCGCGGAGTCGGGGCGAAGTGGATGTCGGCGATGCGGCCCGTCAGCGTCCGGTTCATCTCCTCCGGCCAGGGGGAGTACTTGTCGTACGTCCGGAGGCCGGCTTCGACGTGGCCGACGGGGATCTGGTGGTAGAACGCGGCGAGCGCCGCGACGAACGACGTCGACGTATCGCCGTGGACGAGCACGAGGTCGGGCTTTTCCTTCGCGAGGACGCCGTCGAGGCCGAGCAGCACGCCCGAGGTGATCGTCGACAGCGTCTGGCCGGGCTTCATCAGGTTGAGGTCGTAATCGGGCCGGAGCTCGAACAGGTTCAGGACCTGGTCGAGCATCTGGCGGTGCTGGGCCGTCACGCAGAGGACCGAGTCGATGTCCGGATCCGCGTTGAGCATCCGGACGAGCGGCGCCATTTTGATCGCTTCGGGGCGCGTGCCGAAGATCGAAAGAACCTTCATTGCTCATCCTCCTTCTTCACAGCGGCTGCCGGCGCGTCCTCGTCCTGTTTCTGAACGGTGCCGTTCTCCGTCGGCTTCGTGTCGTCGATGAACACGTAGATGAGGATGAACGCGAAGATCATGAGCAGGAGCGCTTCGTATTTCAGGCCGCGGGAGATGACGATGCCCGCGACGCCCATCGTGCCGCAGATCGAATAGAGCGTCAGGACCGTGCGGCGCTGGCCCATGCCGACGGCCATGATGCGGTGGTGGAGGTGGCCCTTGTCGGCGACCGTGATCGGCTTGCGGTTGACGGCCCGGCGGACGATCGCGAAGAACGTGTCGAAGATCGGCAGCGCGAGGACGAGGATCGGCGTCAGGACGGCGAAGATCGTCGGGACCTTGGCCGGTGAGAGCAGCGACGCCGTCGCGAGCAAAAACCCGAGCGTCAGTGAGCCGCTGTCGCCCATGAAGATCTTCGCGGGGTGGAAGTTCCAGGGCAGGAAGCCCGCCGCCGAACCGGCCGTCGCGAGGACGACGAGGCACATCGCGTACCAGCCGTGGATGTAGGCGATGAAGGCGATGCAGGCGGCGGAGATGAGGGACAGGCCGGCGGCGAGGCCGTCGAGGCCGTCCATGAGGTTGATCGTGTTCGTGATGCCCACGATCCAGAGGAGCGTGATCAGGAGGGAGACGTACCAGGGGAAGAAGATGTAGCCCTGGGGCGCGGACTGGAAGCCGATGAAGTCGATGCGGATCCCCAGAAGCCACGCGACGAGGGCCGCGAGGATCTGGCCGATGAACTTCACCTTCGGCGAGAGGCCCTTCACGTCGTCGACGACGCCGATCAGGAAGACGATCAGGCTTCCGCCGATCAGCCCGAAGAGCTTTTTGTCCGGTTCGAGCACCTCGCCGAGCACCGTCTTCTCGCCGAAGAGCGGCAGGAACAGAAGCATCGCGATCAGGCAGCCGAGGTAGATCGCGAAGCCGCCGAAGCGCGGCATCGGCTTCGTGTGGACGCCGCGCGCCTTGGGCATGTCGATCGCTCCGACCTTTTCGGCCAGCTTCCGCGCGACGGGCGTCAGCGCGAACGCGGCCGCGAAGGCGACGAAGAAGATCGGGAATATGGAGATGAAGTGGGTGCTATTCATGGTCGTAATAAATCTCCTTCAGGTAGAGTCCCTGGGGCGGGGCGGTCGGACCGGCTTTCGTGCGGTCGAGGGATTCGAGGATCGCTTTCATCTCTTCCGGCGGCCGCTTTCCGCTGCCGATCTCGACGAGCGTGCCGACGAGGTTGCGGACCATCTTGTAGAGAAAGCCGGAGCCGGTGAATTCCAGACGGATGTGCTGTTCGCGGCGCGGCGCGCCGTCCGGAGCGCACGGGAGCTCCGAGAAGCGTTCGGCGACGTCGATCGAGCGGATCGTCTTCACGGTCGACGGCACTTCGTTTCCGCCGGCGGCCTGGAACGCTTTGAAATCGTGCGTTCCGATCAGGCACTCCGCCGCCCGGGACATCGCCGCACAGTCGAGTTCGCGCTCCAGGAACCACGCGCGGTTCCGCTCGAACGGGTCGGGGGCGGGGCCGGCTTCGATCCGGTAGCGGTACGTCTTTCCGGTCGCGCTGAAGCGGGCGTGGAAGCCTTCGGGGACGTCCTCCGCCGCCGTCACGCGGATCGCGCCGATCTTCATCGGGCCCTCGCCGGAAGCGAGCAGTCCGTTCACGGCGACGGGGATGCGCTCCGTCGGGATCGCGAAGTCGCCGCGCAGCGTCGCCCGCTGGGCAAGCGCGTGGACGCCC
>JAEEUO010000194.1 GCA_016286935.1 Bacillota bacterium
TTCCTGTGCGCGTACACCGAAGAAGCCGTCCGGAGCGCCGAGCCCGCGGTGAAATTCCGGTACGGCAAGGACGTCGCGGTCTACCTGGAAAAGGCGTTCGAAAACGTGAAAAAGGATTACCGGTGGCTCGAGAAATCGATGATCGGGCAACCGTGGCGCTATTCGATCGAAGAAGTCGACGGCGATCCGGAATTCGTCAGACGGTACCGTGAGGATGATGAGGGAACCGTGCTGGACTGCGATTCCGCGGAGCGGTTCATCGAGACCGTGGAGCACGATTACCAGAACGAAGCGCTCCGTGCGAATCCCGTCGTGGCCCAGTACGCCGTTCCGTTCGGGAGCGTCGAGGTGCACGGATGGTATCTGGAACGGTACGTCTTCGCAAAGCTCGCTACCGGCGACTACAAGGTGAACGTCCAGGCCGGAGACCGGGTGACCGGCGGCTCAAGGGAGTTCTTCATCACACCGGACTGCTTTGAGGCGAAGACGTACGGGGAATTCCTGGACCGGTATCTCGCGATCGTTCCCGGCTATTCCTTCGGGCTGACCAAGGAGGATCTCCTCCCGAACAAGGACCTGAAAGCATTTCTCGGATACTGATACACTACTACTTCATGACGCTCTACATCTCGCACGCCCTGACGCTGTACGTGATCGAGCTGCTCCGCAACGAGGGAAAGCAGTTCGATCCGAAGTTCGCGGAGATCATGCTCCGGCGGATCGATCTGGACACCGAATACGCCATGAAAGAAAACGCCTCCCCGGGCGGGGAGGCTGTTCCGGATCGCGCTGCCGAACCGGTCACTTGATCCGATAGATGTAGTTTTCCTTCCGCGGAGCGGGATCCTTGTAGGCGCCGTTCGGGTAGCCGAGGATCAGATGGCCGATGCCCTCGTAGTTGCCCTCGATGCCGAGATCCTTCAGGATCTGCTTGCCGGGCTCGCTTTCGAATACCTGTTTCGCGCGGTGGATCCAGCAGCTTCCGATGCCGAGGTCGAACGCGGCGTTCATCATGTTGCCGAGGACGAGGCTTCCGTCGTAGACGTACGTCGGCACCGATTTGTCGGCGAGGACGATCAGGACGACGGGGGCGCCGTAGAACGGATCCTTGTCGGAGCCCATCACGGCGGCGTTCAGTTTGGAAAGCCTGTCGCGCATCTCGCGGTTCGTCACGGCGATGATGATCGCGGACTGTCTTCCCATTCCGGAAGCGGCGTACGTTCCGGCCTCGAGGATCGCGTCCAGCTTTTCCGGCTCGATCTTTTTCCGCTTGTAATAGGAGCGGCAGCTGCGTCTCGTTTTGAGTGTGGTCAGGGTTTCGGCCATGGCGGCACCTCCTTTGTTTATTTGAATACTATCGTTTCACGGGATGACCGAAGGCCTTACGCGGCCTTCTTTTCTTCCTCCAGGAACAAGGCGGAACGGTCGGCGATAACGGATCGGAAGGGGAATATTCTGTATATTTATACCATCCTTCATTATATCGCATCGCGTCCGTTTGTCAATTTGACGGTGCAAGAAAACGGCGGCCGGAAAGGAGCGTTTCGGTTGATTTATCCGCGCCGGTGGTGGTATAGTAACAGTGTATTGGACAGACAGCGAACGCTGTAAGGAGGCTCACAGAATGAAAACAAAAGTCACGACGGTCAAGAGCAGCGGCGAAGGGATCGGGGAAGCGCTCCGCCAGACCGCACTCGTCGCGAAGTCGTACAATCTCTCGTCGAAGGAAACGCTCCAGCTCCGGCTGCTCGCCGAAGAGATGACGGGGATGCTGAGCGCGATCGCCGGCGACGTGACGGCCGACTACTGGCTGGAGGAGGAAAACGGCCGTTTTTCGCTCCACCTCTCCGCCGATACGAAGATGTATATCGATAAGCGCAACCAGCTCATCGCGCTGTCGACGTCGGGAAAGAACGAGGCGTCGACGGGCTTTATGGGCAAGATCCGCAGCCTGCTCGATACGCTCGCGACGCCGGAATCGGAAGGGCTCCCGTCCTCACTCGATCTCGGCATGTCGCCCGTGATGGACGGCGGAAACGCGAACTGGATGTGGCACTCCATGGCCACCTGGTCGATGGAGGCGTATAAGGAAGCTCTCGAGAAGCGCAAGGAGACCGAAGAGGAGGCGAAGGAAGCCTGGGACGAACTCGAAAAATCGATCGTCGCGAACCTTGCGGATGAAGTCAAGGTCGCCGTCCGCGGCGACAACGTCGAGCTCGTGATCGACAAATCTTTCTGAGACACTGGAAGGAGAACACCGAAATGCTGAACATCGAAAAGAAACTGGAAGACAAGTGCCTGACCGTTGTGATGGAGGGCCGCCTCGATACGACGACCGCTCCCGACTTCGACGCGGAGCTGAAGAGCGCGCTCGAAGGCGCGGATTCGCTCGTCCTCGACTGCGAAAAGCTGGAGTACATCTCCTCCGCCGGCCTCCGCGTCCTTCTCTCCGCCCAGAAGGTGATGAACACCCGCGGCGGGATGAAGCTGATCCGCGTCAACGACATCGTCAACGAGGTCTTTGAGGTGACCGGATTCGCCAACATCCTGACGATCGAATAACCGCCGGACCTTCCGGTCGGGCGCCCGGTGATGCGGAAACGACAGAACAACCGAAAACGGACAGCGCGGCTATTATTGCTTCTTTTTGCGCTGTCCTTTTTGTTGTCCGGATGCGGGACGGGGACGGCGACGCCGAACGAGTCGACGTTTTCCGGGTTCGCGATGGACACGGCGCTCGAGATCCGCGCGTACGGCGTGGAAAGCACCGTTGTCGGCGAGGCCGTCGACCTTGTCCTGTCGATGGAGAACCGTCTGTCCGTCACGATCGAAACGAGCGACGTCGCGCAGCTGAACGAAGACGGGACTGTGTCCGCCGATCCTGTGACGGCCGAGCTCGTCCGGAGCGCGCTCGCCCTCTGCGATGAGACGGGCGGCGCACTCGACATCACGATCTTCCCGGTCCTCCGCGCCTGGGGCTTCACGACGAGTGACTATTCCGTTCCGTCCGAAGCCGCGCTCCGGGATCTCCTTGAGCGCGTCGACTACCGCGCCGTTTCGGTCAGCGGGAGCCGCATCACCGTCCCGGACGGGGCGATGATCGACCTCGGCAGCGTCGCGAAGGGATACGCGTGCGACCGGATGCGCGACGTTCTCACGGAGGGCGGCGCGACTTCCGCTTTGATCGATTTCGGCGGCAACATCTGCGCGATCGGCGCGAAGCCGGACGGCAGTCCCTGGCGGATCGGCATCCGCTCCCCCGAAGGGAATGGGCTCGCCGGTTCCG
>JAEEUO010000195.1 GCA_016286935.1 Bacillota bacterium
CTACGCCCGTAACAAGAACTTCCAGCGCGGGCGGACCCGGTGCGTCTCGGTGAAGGAAGCGATCCGCTGCTACACGCTCCACAGCGCGTACGCCTCTCATGAGGAGGACATCAAGGGCTCGATCGAGGTCGGCAAGCTCGCGGACCTCATCATCCTCTCCGACGACATCCTCGCGGTCGATCCGTTCGAGATCAACAAGATCGTCGTCGACCTCACGATGATCGACGGAAAGGTCGAATACGAACGCGCATAAATAATTAAATCGATGGAATAATAATAATTCTGTTGACGAAACAGGGATTATTCCGTAAAATGAATACTGTAATATAGGGATGGGAATACCCTGTCTCTCTATTGGTTGTATCGGGCTCCGCGTGTTTTCAGGGAGGCGCGGAAATCGGTACGTGCAATTTTAAGGAGGTTTATCCTGTGAAAAAACTTACTAGAGAAGAGAAGGCAGCCCAGTGCTCCAAGGAAATCAGAGCGACTCTGGTCCTTGCGATCATCTGCTGCGCCTGGCACGTTCTCTGGGCCCTGATTCTCGGAAAGTCCGGATCGATGTTCCTCGGAATTCCGGCCTACGCCTCTATTTCCTGCTTCGGCCAGTTCATCATCATGGTCGTCGGCGCTCGTCTGCTCCTGAACAAGGTGTTTGTCGACTTCGACTATGACGATGAAAACGCCATTGAAGAAGGAGGTAAAGCACATGAATAGTGTCCAAGTAACCTGCCTTATCGTCATGATCATTTACCTCGTTGCGAACGTCGTCATCGGCCTCGTAATGGGTAAGAAGCGTGACTCCAAGTCCAAACTCAACGCTGAAAACAAGTACTTCATCGGCGGACGCGGAATGAACGGCCTGATCCACGCTACGACCACTATGGCGACCTACACCTCCGTTTCTTCCTTCTCGTCCGGCCCTGGAGCCGGCGGCATGACCCACGGCTACGCCCAGTTCTGGGTAGCCTGCGTACAGATCCCCTGCACGTTCATGGTCCTCGGCGTCCTTGGTAACAAGATGGCTCTCGTCTCCCGCAGATCCGGTTCCGTTACCGTCTCCGGTATTCTGAAAGCCCGTTTCGAAAGCGACATCCTCGTAATCGTCACCTCCCTGATCATGATCGTCATGTTCATCGTACAGATGATCTCCCAGTTCAAGGGCGGCGCTACGATCATCCAGGCCATCACCGGCTTCGACTATGTCCCCGCTCTGCTGGTCTTCGCGGTCGTCGTTATCGTCTACACCTCCTTCGGCGGATTCACTACCGTCGTTATCACCGACACGATCCAGGGTCTGGTCATGACGCTCGGCACGTTCCTGCTCCTGTTCTACTGCCTCAAGGCTGCTGACTTCTCGGTTGCTACCATCAACAACAACCTCGTTGAAAGAATCGGCCACGACGCGGCTATGATCTGGGGCGGCTCGTCCTACACCTATGGCTCGCTCCTTTCGTTCTGGATCCTCGTCGGTTTCGGTACGATCGGTCTCCCGTCCACGGCTGTCCGTGCGATGGGCTTCAAGTCCACGAAGAACCTCCACAGCGCTATGTGGATCGGCGCCATCGTCTGCGGCTTCGTCATCGGCGGTATGCACCTTGCCGGTGTCTGGGTCGGCGGTGTCTACGATTGGAAAGCTGCTGCGCTCCCGTCTTCTGACTACCTCATTCCGTGGGCGACCATGGCGATCATGCCTCCGGTTATCGCGGGTCTCTTCCTCGCGGCTCCGATGGCTGCCGTTATGTCCACCGTTTCTTCGCTGCTCATCCTTGCTTCGGCCTCGCTGGTCAAGGACCTCTATCGCAACTACGTCGTTCGCGACGACGCTGCGAGAATCGCGAAGTACAACAAGAACGTCGGCACCTTCTCCATCGTCGTTACGGCTCTCGTCGGTGTTATCACCCTTATCCTGACGATCAACCCGCCGGATATCATCTGGGTCCTCAACACCTTCGCGATGGGCGGCCAGGAAGTTGCGTTCACGTTCCCGCTCATCGGCGGCATCTTCTGGAAGAAAGCCACCAAGGAAGGCGCGATCGCTTCTGCCATCGGCGGCTTTGCCACCTACATCTTCTGCTACTACAACGTCAAGGTCCTTGGCATCAACGCTGTTGTCTGGGGCATGCTCGTAGCGGCTATCCTGTTCTTCGCCGTCTCCGCCGCGACCTTCAAGGGTCTCGACAAGAGAACCGAAGAAATGTTCTTCTAAGAAATCCACTTCACCGTGGATTTCGCCCGGTTTCTTTCCTTACCGCAACGCGGCTCCCCGCAACGCGGACCGGGATTCACGGAAAACCGGTTACCGTTTACTACTCCTGACTACTCCCTGAAAGCAAACGCCCTCCGCAGCCGCGGAGGGCGTTTCTTTTTTATTTTGCCGTTCGAGGTGGTTTTTTCGCGCGGAGTGCGATACAATATAAATTAACCGTTTTGAGAGCGAAACGGAAAGACCCGATAGCGAGCCAAATAGAGAAAGGAACAAATCCGATGCAAACGAAAGACATTCAGGCCATGGCGAACCGCATGCGTGCGGAAGCGGTCCGCATGGTCTACGAGGGCGGAGACGGACACCCGGGCCCCGCGCTTTCGATCGCCGACATCGTCGCGACGCTGTATTTCGATGCGATGAACATCGATCCGAAGAATCCGGGATGGGAGGACCGCGACCGCTTCATCCTCTCGAAGGGCCATTCCTGCCCGATCCTGTACGCGGCGCTGAACGAGCGCGGCTACTTTGAGCCGAAGGTCGAACACTTCCACCTTCGCGAGCTCGGCTCGATCTTCCAGGGCCATCCCTCGATGCAGTATACGCCCGGCCTCGACATGACGAGCGGTTCTCTGGGCAACGGCATTCCGATCGGCGCCGGCATGGCGTACGCGGGCAAGCTGAAGAACAAGGACTATTTCGTCTACGTGATCTGCGGCGACGGCGAGCTCCAGGAAGGCGTGAACTGGGAGGGCGCGAACGTGGCGAGCGGACGGAAACTTGACAACCTGATCGTCTTCGTCGACCGCAACCACTGGCAGTCCAACATCACCGTCGAGGAGACGGTCGGCATGAACAACCCGGGAGACCGCTTCCGCGCGTTCGGCTGGGACGTCCAGGAGATCAGCGGCCACGACATCGACGCGATCCGTAGCGCGATCCTTGCGGCGAAGGCCGTGAAGGGAAAGCCCCACGCGATCGTCTGCGAGTGCGTCAAGGGCAAGGGCGTTTCGTTCATGGAAAACAACAACGCGTGGCACAAAGGCGTTCCGACGAAGGAACAGTACGAACAGGCCAT
>JAEEUO010000196.1 GCA_016286935.1 Bacillota bacterium
TGAAAAGCCCCTAAACCGGAGGAGGAAGACGACGAGCGCCGCCCAGTAGACGACGATGATCGCGATCGCGAGGACGAGTTTCGACGGCGCCATTCCGACGAGGACCAGAACGGGCGCGCCGAACGCGATGCCGAACGACGAGCCGGTGACGAGGTTCATCGCGGCGGGCGTCCTGAGATCCGGATCGAGCTCGCGGACGAGCAGAACGCCGGACGAGATCGTGCCGGTCAGCATGCCGTACATGCCGAAGAACGCCTCGTTCACATAACCGGGGAAGAGTTTTTTGCAGAAGACGCGGAGATAGACGAGCGTCGCGAGGCCGCCGAGAACGGCCATCAGGAGGAACGGCACCCAGAGACCGGAGAGGTCTTCGATGTCGATCGAGGCGATGCCGCCGACGATCATCAGGTCGAACGCGAAGCCGGAGATGCGGGCGAGGAGGAAGTTGTTCTGGTATTGTTTCTGCATCACGCCTTTCTCGCGCAGCTTGCGGAGGACCAGCGTCACGATCGCGGCCATCAGCGAGCCGAAGATGAAGTTGAAGCCCCAGAGAAGCGACGCGAGGCCCGGAACGAGCGCCGACAGGCCCTTGCAGATCAGGTAGGTCAGAAGGTAGCAGATCGCGATCAGCGCGAACTGGATCGAGAAGAGGTCGATCGATTCGGAGATCGGGATCTCGTCCTTGTCGCGGAAGTTCTCGACCGCGAGGCTTTCCTCCTCCATCTTGCCGGTCGAGTCGCGGCGGACGGCGGCGTTCTTCCGGACGAGGATGTTCATGTAGATCACGCCGACGATGCACGCGCAGAGATAGCCCGCCGCGGCGATCGAGAGGGCGAACGAACGGCCGCCCGTGAAGCCGAGCGCCTCGTATGTGGAGCCGATGTTGTTCGCCTGGCCGGGGCCCTGGCCGTAGCCCATCGGGAGGAGGATGCCGGCCGCCTTGAACAGGTTCGGCATCACCGTATAGGCGAGCGCGACGGAGATGATGACGCCGACGATGGCCTGCATCAGGTAGGTCGAGACGATCAGCGCGCCGGACTGGAGGCCCTCCTTCGCGGAGGAGGCGCCTTCGCCCTGCTTTTTGATGCGGAGCGCCATCGCGATGAACCCGATGGCGATGCCGTGGTACGTGACGGTCGAAAGCAGATCCGCGTCGATGTTGAGGATGTTCAGATTGCGCAGGAGCAGAAGCAGGAAGCCCGCCAGAACGGCCGTCGGCATCAGGGATCTGCGGAAAAAGCCGACCCTCTTTTTGAGCATGTTGGAGAGGAGGATGAGGACGGCGATAACGCCCATCTGGATGATGAAGTTCCAGAGGCTCAGATTGTTTGCAGAATAGTCCATAGCGTGTAGTACTTGTAGCGGCTCCGGGCCGTTTCCGACGATAACTGATAATGTATTCCCGCGCTCGAGAAGACGAGCGATTCGGTCTTTTTGCGGTGGATGATGGAGAACCCGTCAAGCGTTTCGAGCGGGAAGACGCGGCTGCCGATCGAAAGCGCGGTCAGGCTCATCGCGAGCTCGCCGTGCTCGAGCACCTCCTCCTCATCCCCGTCGAGGGTGGAGAGCGAGAAGCCCGGATCGCGGAAGACCGGCTCGTCCGGCGAAGCGGCTTTGCGGACGCGCTCCTCGAGCGCCGCCTTCTGCCAGTTGTCCCACGCGAGGACGTCCTCGAACGGCGGACGGCGGACGGATCCGTCCTCGCCGGCGCAATCGGCGAAGAAGCCGAGATCGTTCAGGGACGTGCGGAAGGAGCACTTCGAGCAGCGGAACGTCTCTCCGTCTCCGTAGAGCGTATCGGTCCCGCCGCACTCCGGACACGTGTAGAGCGCCTCCTCAAGGCCCTCCGCGAGCCGCTCGCCCGCGTAGACGACCGGGTGTTTCCGCTGGTCGTCGTAGGCGTTGACGTAGAGGTCCTTCGAGATCGCGTCCGCGAGTCCGTCCGGCCCGAGCTCCTTCATCTCGTCCGGCCGGTAGACGCGGACGAGGGAAGCGGAGCAGGAGCCCTTCCGCGCCGTTCTGGCCCAGCGCGGCGTCGTGAGGTAGCCGCCCGTCAGGCGGACCGTCAGGAGCGGGACCTTCGCCTTGATCGCGAGCTTCGCGGCGGCGGGCGTGATGCGGGCGGATTCGCCGTTGAACGTCCGGGAGCCGGCCGGGAAGAAGGCGACGGGATGGCCCGCCTTCAGCTCCGCGAGCATCGTCTTCACCGCGGAGAGGTCCGAGGCGCCCTTGACGCGGCTGATCGGCGAGAGGTAGCGGCGGATGAAGCGCGAGGCGAGGCCCATGCGGTAGACGTGCTCGCTCGCGAGGAAGTACATGTGCTTCGGGAAGCAGACGGCGAGCATGAGCGGATCGAAGTCCGTCGCGTGGTTCGCCATGACGAGGAACGCGCCGTCGGGTGTTTCGATCTCATCGGCGGCAAAGTTGAGCTTGTTCGCGAGGTACGGCTTCAAAAGGCCGCGATGGCGCTTGTAAAACCGTGCGTGTCGTTCGTATCCGTCCATGCGCGCGTATCCTTTCTAGCGGTGGAATTGAAGGGCCTCGTAGGCGGGGATCGTTTCGCGCTCCTCGTCGGTCAGGCCGGTGTAGGCGATGCGGTACAGGTTGATCAGGTCCTCGTCCGAGCTGTACCGTCCGAGGGCTTCGGCAAGGTATTCGCACGCGCTCCGGTATTGTCTGCAGGAGACGAGGGCGTTCGCGACGAAGTGCTTCACCTCGAGCAGCGTATAGCCCGTGCTTTCGTGGGCGGCGAGGGAGACCGTGTAGAGGCGGTCGTAGAGGAGCGCGTACGAGGCCGTGCGCTCATAGGCTTCGGCGATCCCCTCGGTCGTGCCGTCGAAGCGGACGTGGTAGGCGCTGCCCGTTTCGATGAACGCGCGGATGACGTCGAGATCCTCCGCGAAGCGTCCGTCCGCGAGGAGCGCGGAAAGGCCGTTGTAGGCCGTTTCGATCTCGCCGCTCTCCCGGTAGGACTGCCAGAGCAGAAGCTGGCCGTTCCGGTAGAAGGCCGTCTTGGAGTTTGCCATCGAATCGGCGATCACGGACGCGTCGCGGCGGGTCAGCGGGTCGAGATACGAGAGCGTGTCGGTGAAGGCGCGGCGGGAGATGCAGACCTTGCGGGCGTTCTTGTAAGAGGCCGAATCGGTCTTCCCGGCCTCGCGCAGGCTCGTGAGGAGAAGAAGGTACGTCTCGTCCGTCGCGTATTCGTAGTCGATCATATATTCGAGGACTTCCGCCGCGAGCTCCGGACGGCCGTCCTTGAGGAGCAGCTTC
>JAEEUO010000197.1 GCA_016286935.1 Bacillota bacterium
GGTCCGCCCTCTCCCGCTGCCGGACGGAGACGAGCCGGAAGATCCAGACCCACCAGAGGAAGCAGCCGAAATAGATCAGAATCGTCCACGGGATCAGCGGGATCCGTCCGTCGAGCGGCAGCGCCATATCGTGGAGCGGAAAGGAATGGCCGATCGCCCTTCCCGCCTCGTACGTCGCGCGGTTCACGACGCACATCAGGATCGTGGAGATGATGAAATAACGCCTTGCGGCGGTCGTATTCTGTTGTTCGTTCACGGGTCGGGTCATGGTTCGGGTCCTCTTTCTCAGCTGCTGTCAGTATACTCCTGTTTCGGCCGCTTTGGTGAAAAAAGTTTCGATTGCGAAAAGGAGTGCTTTGCCGTAGGATAAAGGATAACGAAGGCATAAAACCATCCCCATGAAAGAATCCATCGAACGGACAATCGCAGAACGCGTGAACGAAGCCGGCGGGCGGACGTACTACGTCGGCGGTTTCGTGCGCGACCGGCTCCGCGGCGTCGAAAACAAGGACGTCGACATCGAGGTCCACGGCGTCTCGCCCGAAACGCTCTACGCGATCCTCGAATCCGTCGGCGAGCCGCTTTCGTACGGCGCAAGCTTCGGCGTGTACGCGCTCCGCGGCGAGACGATCGACATCGCGATGCCGCGGAAGGAACACGCCACCGGCCGCGGCCACCGCGACTTCGAGGTGTCCGTCGACCCGTTCATCGGGATCGAAGCGGCTGCCCGCCGCCGCGACTTCACGATCAACGCGATGATGGAGGACGTCCTGACCGGGGAGCTCTGCGACCCGTTCGGCGGCCGGAAGGACCTCGCGGACGGTGTGATCCGCCACGTCGACGGCCGGACGTTCGTCGAGGACCCGCTTCGCGTGCTCCGCGCCGCCCAGTTCGCGGCGCGGTTCGGCTTCCGGATCGCGGACGAAACGGTTGCCCTCTGCCGGACGATCGATCTCTCGTATCTTTCGCGCGAGCGCGTCGAGGAGGAGCTGAAGAAGGCGCTCCTCAAGGCGCCGAGGCCGTCCGTGTTCTTCGAAACCCTGCGCGGGATGGATCAGCTCACCGTCTGGTTTCCCGACCTCGCCCTGACGGTCGGCCTCGAACAGGATCCGGTCTTCCACCCCGAAGGCGACGTCTGGACCCACACGATGGAAGTCATCGACCGCGCGGCCGGCTTCCGCGGCGACGTCTCCGATCCGTACGCGTTCCTTCTCTTCGCGCTCACCCACGACCTCGGCAAGATCGACACGACCGCCCGGGTCAACGGCCGCATCCACGCCTACGAACACGAAACGAAGGGCCTTCCGCGCGTCGAAGCGTTCCTGCGCCGCCTGACGAACGAGAAGGACGTGATCCGCTACGTCCTCAACATGGTCCCGCTCCACATGCGGCCGAACATGCTCGCGTATTCAAAAAGCGCCGTGAAGAAGACGAACGCGCTGTTCGACGAAGCGGCGGCGCCGAAGGATCTCATCTGCTTCGCGGCGTGCGACCATCCCGTCGTCGCGGGGACGGACCCCTTCACGGGAGACGGCGATTTCCTCGCGGAACGGCTCCGTGTCTACGAGGAGACGATGGCGAAACCGTACGTCAGGGGCGCCGACCTCATCGCGGCGGGGCTTCCGGCGGACGAATCGTTCTCCGACATCCTCGCGTTCGCGCACAAGCTCCGGCTCGCGGGGATCGACCGGGAGAGCGCCTTGAAACAGGTCCTCGCCTACGCGCGTTCGGTCCCGCGCGCGTCCGACACAAAAAAATAGCGCAGACCGCGCAAACTGTGCTACAATGAATGTAACGACCCGCCACTCTTGCTCATGTTACGGCGTTTCGCCGGGAGGATACTTATGGGATTTCTTGATTCGCTGAAAGGCACCCTGAAACGGGAACTCGACAAGACGGTGAAGGATGCGCAGACGGTTCTCCAGAAAAAAGCCAAGGAAGCGTCGATCCGCCGCTGGAACGTGACGTTCGACAAGCTTCCGAAGAATCTCGACGAACTGAAGGCGCTGCCGGAGGCGTCCCTGAAGGAGCCCTACTACGCCGTTGCGCTCGCCGTCGCCGCGTACAACCTCTGGGAGGAGAACTGCGAGGAAGCGAAGAAGATGCTTCAATTCATCGCCGGCCCGCGCGAGCTGACGCCCCGGACGTGGAACTTCGTCAGAGACCGCTTCATGGACGGCAAGGGCTATTTCGCCCGCTCCTATTTCCACGGAACGTCGCCCGAGAACGACTATACGCCGTCGACGCCCTATACGATCACGGTCTACGACAACCCGAACGGCCACACCGATCCCAACTACTTCGGCATGATGCTTCAATCCTCCGGCGCCGACGGAAGACGCCCGGTGACCGTGCGCCTCAAGGCGTCGACCGGCCAGTGGTTCCTCTGGGAGGACAGCGGGATCCTGATGGACATCCGCATCCCGAAGGGAATGGACAAGTGGGCGTAGCGCTCCGATCCGCTTCGACCGCCGGCTCTCCGGCGGTCTTTTCCTGTCCGGAGGCTCGTGAAAAAAACGGTGAAAATAAGCCCGCCCGGCGTTTGACCTATTATTTCAGTGGGTAAAAACGAAACGAAAACGAAATCCAAAAAAGGAGACCGTATCCATGAACATCTACGCTGACAACGCGGCGACGACGAAGATGAGCCGCACCGCCATCGACGCGATGATCCCGTGCCTCGAGGAAGGCTACGGCAACGCGTCGAGCCTCTATTCGATCGGTCAGAAAGCGAAAGAGGCTCTCGAGGAGGCCCGCGCGGAGATCGCTTCGATCATCGGCGCCGAACCGCGCGAGATCATCTTCACGTCCGGCGGAAGCGAAGCCGACAACCAGGCCATCCGGTCCGCCGCCGTCCTCGGAAAGAAGAGCGGAAAGACCCACATCATCTCCACCGCGTTCGAGCACCACGCCGTGCTCCACACGCTCAAGGCGCTTGAGGCGGAGGGCTTCGAGGTCACGCTCCTCGACGTCCACTCCGACGGCATCGTCCGCCCGGAGGAACTCGAGCGCGCGATCCGTCCCGAGACGTGCCTCGTGACGATCATGACCGCGAACAACGAGATCGGCACGATCCAGCCCGTCCGCGAGCTCGGCGCGATCTGCCGCGCCCGGGGCGTCCTCTTCCACACCGACGCGGTCCAGGCGATCGGCCACATCCCGCTCAACGTGAAGGACGACAACATCGACATGCTCTCCGCGTCCGCCCACAAATTCCACGGCCCGAAGGGGATCGGATTCCTTTACGCGCGGAAGGGCGTGCGGCTGACGAA
>JAEEUO010000198.1 GCA_016286935.1 Bacillota bacterium
CTGCGGCATCTCCTCCGGCGCGGCGCTTTCCGCAGCGCTCGCCTATGCGAAGAAGCCGGAGAACCGCGGGAAAACGATCGTCGCCCTTCTTCCCGACAGCGGCGACCGCTACTATTCGACTCCTCTCTTCTCAGACTGACCTTAGGAGGCTCTGCCCATGAACGACCCCAAACGTCTTGCCGCGATCGCGTCCCTCATCGAAGCCGACTACGGGAACGGCCGCGAGATCGATAAACGGAACGAGACCGGACTGCCCGTCCGCCGCGCCGTGAAGTCGGTCATCCGCGATCTGAACCGCATCGTCTACGCGGGATACTGTCCCGACGCGGAGGAACTTCCCGCTCGGATCGCCTCCTGCGCGGAGGAGCTGTCCGCCCAGATCGCGCGGGCGCTCCGCCTCGATCCGGCGCTTGCGGACCGCTCCGACGCGGCTCTCGGTGCGCTTGCGGAGGAGAAGACGTTTGCGTTTCTCGAGCGCCTGACGGCCGTGCGCGCGCTTCTCGACAAGGATGTCGAGGCGCTGTTCGAGGGCGACCCCGCCGCGGAGTCGAAGGACGCCGTCGTGATCACCTATCCCGGCCTCTTCGCGATCTCCGTGTACCGCTACGCCCACGAGCTCGTCCTGCTCGGCGTTCCGGTCCTTCCGCGCATGATGACCGAATACGCGCACTCGAAGACCGGGATCGACATCAACCCGGGCGCCAAGATCGGCGAATACTTCTTCATCGACCACGGGACCGGCATCGTCATCGGCGAAACGACCGAGATCGGCGACCACGTCAAGATCTATCAGGGAGTGACGCTCGGCGCCCTCTCCACGCGCGACGGCCGCGGCCTCGTCCATAAGAAGCGCCATCCGACGATCGAGGATGACGTCACGATCTACTCCAACGCCTCGATCCTCGGCGGCGAAACGGTCATCGGCAAAGGCTCCGTCATCGGCGGCAACGTCTTCCTGACCGCCTCCGTTCCCCCGAACACGAAGGTCTACCGCCGGTCCGACAACGCGCGGCTCGAGCTGCCGAAGGAGGACTAGGCGCGTCCCTCTCCCCATACTTAATCAACGGCCTGCGGTTTTTGCCGCAGGCCGCTTCGTTCTTTCATCAACTCGTTCCATCAGTCATTCAAAAAAGTAATCTCTACTTCAGATACCGCATCTCCTTCGAAATAAAAACGGATATACTGGTACCCCGTATCATATGCATAGTATTCACGCTTCGCTGTTTCGTCGTATCCGGATATCCATTCTTCCGAATACAGTCCTTCCGGATATGCCTGTTCGACTTCCGCGCGCGTGGAACCGACGGCGATTCCGCGGAATGTATGACAATCCGGGCGCGTAACGCGAAGCGAACGGATAATCATTCTTGCGGAGAGACTGGAAAAATCACATGCGGTTTCCAGCCCAGGGTAGGAAATCAGATAGTTCGACGTACAGTCGTTCAGAAATTCCGTACGCGTCCAGAAAAAATGCGATTTCACGGCTTCTTTACGGCCTTCCGAAAACACATCTGCAAGCGCTTCATCGCAGTTCGGTTCTGCAATGATCGTTCCGTCGGCGGCATACAACGCATACTCTCCACCGGTCGGTTCCTTTTTCTCAATTGCAAATTTCGGAAGGTAATGCGCGCCTTCCTGATCCTGCAGGATTTCGCATTCCTGCCAGTTGTCACGATACCATTCGTAGGCAATCTCCGCCACGGTATGATACGGCGCCATCGGATCGTTCGGCCATTTCATCTCGTGCTCCGATGCGATCCGTTCTACGTCGGCCTTCGAACAGAAATACAATGCAGACTGATAGGAACGATTGTCCGTGTCCACATAACCATATCGAAACAACAACGCTTTTGCGGCATCTTCTTCCGAGAAGAAACCTCCGTCCGTTGCGCGAACAACGGAAACCGTCGGTTTCTTATAGGGGAACGTTTTCTCGGAGCCATACACAAGATAATCTACTTCATACAGACTGATCACATGACTCGATGTCTGAACATCCCACGCATACCCTATCTCGATTTTCCGTACGTCCGTAACGACGATCTCGCTGCCCGCGCCGAGTCCGCAACGGCTCGCCGTCCAGTCAGCCGCCTGCTGTGCAAATCGTAATAATGTGATTCCGTCTTCACCCGATTCCCACTGCGTCGTCTTCACTTCTTTGATCGGCGCGTTCGCATACCATGCGGGCATCGTCGGATCGGTTTGCGCGTTCGGATCCTCCGCCGGTCCCGGCTCTGTCTGTGTTTCGGTCGGCGTGGGGTCGGTCTGGTTTGCAGGTTCTTTCGGCGTACATCCGGCCAACAAAGCAAGCAAAAGACAGATCACCAAACCCATTCCGATAATTCTTTTTTTTGTATCTTTTTCTCTCACGTTGTCAATTGCCCGCTTCTTCAGAAGCAATCGAAATCCTTACCAAATCGAGATCCGCTTCTCCGGCGCGATGTACATCGCGTCCTTCTCCGTCACGCCGAACGCCTCGTACCACTCGGGGAAGTTCCGCGGCGCCATGTTCGCGCGGAGGACGGTCGGCGAATGGACGTCGTTCACGAGCAGGAGCTGAATATACTCCTCTTTCGCCTTCATGCACCAGACGCGTGCCCAGTTCCTGAAGTACGCCTGGAAATCCGCGTCCGGAAGCGTGTGCATGATCTCGAGCGTCACGCCCATGCCGCCGTTGTCCGCGATGTTTTCGCTGACGACGAGCTCGCCGTTCACCGTTCCGCCGTGGAACGGGATGCCGTCGAACTGCTCGATCATGTCCTTCGTGAGCGCCTTGAACGCCGCGAAGTCCTCCTCCTTCCACCAGTTCTTGAGGTTGCCGTTTTCGTCGAAGTTCGCGCCGTTGTTATCGAACGCGTGGGAGATCTCGTGGCCGATGACCGCGCCGATGCCGCCGAGGTTCTCGCTGACGGACTGGCTGAGCGAATAGAACGGCTTCTGGAGGATCGCCGCGGGGAATGTGATGTCGTTCGAGCTCGGGTTGTAGCACGCGTTGACCATATGGCCGGGCATGACCCATTCCGTGCGGTCGACCGGTTTACGGAGCTTCGCGAGCCCGTCCTCCCGGCGGATGGCGGACAGCTTTCGCATCGCCTCAAAGAACGAGTCGCCCTCGTCGAACACGAGCTTCGACCAGATCTCGCGGATCTCGTCCGGATAGCCCATCTTGATCACGATCGTGGAGAGCTTTTTGATCGCCTGTTCCTTCGTTTCGGGTGCGAGGAACGTGTTC
>JAEEUO010000199.1 GCA_016286935.1 Bacillota bacterium
AGCTGATCGATCTCGAGCCGGACGGGATCTCCTCAGCCGCGCTCGAGCGGACGGACGCGACCGTCCTCCACGTCACGCCGTTCAACAGCTTTCCGAGCGGCGTCACCGTCGGCGTCTCGAAGAAGAACGAATACCTCCGCTGGGCGGAGGAGCGCGGCGGCTTCCTCATCGAGGACAACTACGACTCCGAGCTGACCGTCTCGCGCAAGGCCGAGGACACGCTCTTCTCGATGGCGGACGGCGAAAACGTGCTCTACGTCAACACGTTCTCGAAGACGATCGCGCCGTCGGTCCGCATCGGCTATCTGCTCCTTCCGGAGGGGCTCGCGGACGCGTTCAACGAGCGGCTCGGCTTCTATTCGTGCACCGTCCCGCTGTTCGACCAGTACGTCCTCGCGGAGATCCTCCGGAGCGGCGATTTCGAGCGGCACATCAGCCGCGAACGGCGCAAGCGGCGCAAGGCGCTCGCGGATCCGTCCCGCTGACGCGCCGGAAGCGGCCGGAGAATACGAAAAAGCCCCGCGTACGCCGCGGGGCTTTGTGCTGATGCTGTTCACGAACCGGTCTTCTTCGACTTCCGGTACAGGTACGTCCGGACGACGCCGATCCCGACGCGGTAGGGCAGGGGACGGAGCGCCCTGTCGGCCTTCTTGAGGAGGTCGCGGATCGGCAGGAACTGGGGGCAGTGCTGCTCGCATTTGCCGCAGCCGACGCACTGGGTCGCGAACGCAGGCTCGCGCGTCATGCCGACAGTCTGGGCGTACTGGAACCGGCCCTCGCGCTTCGATTCGACCTGCATCGTGTTGTAGCAGAGGAACGCGCCGGGGATGTCGACGCCCTTCGGACAGGGCATGCAGTACCGGCAGCCCGTGCAGCCGATCGTATCGCGGCCGAGGATGGCCTTTTTCGCGCGTTCGATCGTATCGCGGTCTTCGGCGGTCAGATGGCCGGGAACGGCGTCGGAGGCCGTCCGGCAGTTCTCCTCGACCATTTCGACGGAATTCATCCCGGACAGGACGACGGTGACCTCCGGCTGGTCGTAGAGCCAGCGGAAGCCCCACTCGGCGGGGGACCAGCCGCGGCCGCTCTCGCGGAAGACGCGCTTCGCCTCCTCGGGCAGGAGGTTGACGAGCTTTCCGCCGCGCAGAGGCTCCATGATGACGACGGGGATCCCGCGCGCCGCGGCGGCCTTCAGACCGTCGACGCCGGCCTGGGAGACGTCGTCGAGGTAATTGTACTGGATCTGGCACATATCCCAGTCGTAGTCGCCCAGGATCTTCAGGAAGTTTTCGGTGTTCCCGTGGTACGAGAAGCCGATGTTGCGGATCGCGCCGGAGGCCTTCTTTTCACGGATCCAGTCGAGGATGCCGATCGCCTTCAGCTTCTCCCACATCGCGACGTCGGTGACGTGGTGCATCAGGTAATAGTCCACGTAATCCGTGCGGAGGCGCGAGAGCTCCTCGGCGAAGATGCGGTCGATCGCGGCGCGGCTGCCGATCAGGTATTGGGGCAGCTTCGTCGCGATGCGGATGTCCTTGCGGATCCCGTTCCGCTCGAAGATCTCCCCGATCGCGGCCTCGCTGCCGGGGTAGAGATACGCCGTGTCGTAGTAGTTCACGCCGGCCCGGTAGGCGGCCATGATCTCGCGTTCGGCCTTGTCGACGTCGATCGAGCCGCCTTTCTTCGTAAAGCGCATGCAGCCGAAGCCGAGCAGGGACAAGGAGTCGCCGTGTTTGTCGTTCCTGTACTGCATAAGGACTCCTTTCAGAAGCCGGTCAGAAGCCGATCGGCGCTTTGTCTTTCTGGAGGTTCTCGCTGAATTCCTTTTCGCTGCTCGCCGAGACGAAGTCGTCGCGCGTGAGGACGATCGACGGTTCGCCCGCGAGGGACGTGCGGAGCGCGCCCTTCGACCACGTCCGTTCGTAGAGGTTGCGGACGAAGCGGGCGTTGCCGAATTCGCGCGAATTGACGTAGTTTTCGGAGAGCGCGAGGAAGAACTTCTTCGCCTCCTCCGCGAGGCTCTCGTCGAAGCGGAAGTGCTTCCGGATCATGAGCATGAAGATCTCGTAGAGCTGTTCGCGCGTGTAGCTCGGGAAGGTGATCGCGTAGGGCATGCGGCTCCGGAGGCCGGTGTTGCCCTTCATCAGCGTTTCCATCTCGTCGGTGTAGCCGGCCATGATGACGAGCATGTCGTCGCGGTGGTTCTCCATCTCGGAGATGAGCGTCGTCAGGACCTCGCGGCCGTAGTCGTTGCGGCTCGTGTCGTTGCCTTCGTAGAGCGAGTACGCCTCGTCGATGAACAGGACGGAGCCGTACGCGTCGCGGCAGATCGCGGCCGTCTTCACGGCGGTCTGGCCGACGTATTCCGCGCAGAGCGAACGCGCGGTGTATTCGAAGAAGCCGCCCTTGCGGAGGATGCCTTCCTCACGGAAGATCCGGCCGACGATGCGGGCGACAGTCGTTTTACCGGTACCGGGGGCGCCGAGGAACCGCATATGGATCGACGGCCGCTCGAGGCTGTCGTCCTTCATCGAGGTCTTGACCTGCATGACGATCTCGCGGATCCGCTCCGTGATCTTTTCCATGCCGATCATCTCGGCGAGCTCGTCGTAGCCGGTCTTCTCCTTCTTCTCCTCGACGAAGTCGCCGCTGAGATCGCCGACGTCCATGACGTCGCGCGTGACGGCACCGTCGATCAGGCCGTTCTCGCCGTCCGCGTCGTGGGCGGATTTCAGGAGGGCCATTTCGGAGACGATCTTCCGGACGGATTTGTAGCCGTAGAAGCGGCCGTCCTTCTTTTCGGCCGCGACCTTGCGGAAGAACGCGTCGTCGAGCTTGGAGGTCTTTTTGTAGCCGAGCGAATCGAGCATGCCCCAGAACCCTTCGAACAGCGCGACGTCGTCGACCGGCGGGATCTCGACGGTCCGGAGGAGCATCACGTCGGAGAGGGTCTCCGCGACGCGGTCAAGCGCGCTCTTCTCGAGGAAGGGGACGCGGAAGATGAAGATGAAGTCGTTCTGGTAATCGTAGAGGCGCTGGACGAAGCTGCGCAGCTCGTCGAACTTGTTGCCGTCGAGGAAGCAGCTGATGTCGAAGCCGAACGCCGAGATGGCCGTCTCCTCGTCCTTGCTGTTCTCGCGGACGGAGGCGATCGTGTTGTCGACGGTATAGCAGCCGAGCTTGTTATCGTCGGC
>JAEEUO010000200.1 GCA_016286935.1 Bacillota bacterium
CGCCTCCGCGCCGGCCTCGAGGTATTCTCTGTGGAGCCGCAGAACGAGCTCCGGATGGTCAAAATTGTACGTCCAGACGGCCGTCTTCGGGATGCCCGCCTCCTCCGCGTAGGCCCAGAGGAGCGTTCCCGTCCCGCCGTCGAGCAGCATCGGTTTCTTCATAGTCGTTTCGGTGTTCGTGTTCATGCGTTCTGTGCCCATTCCCTGCAGTACGCCAGCGCCTTCTGGGGCGATTTCGTCCACGCGTCCGCGCCGACCCTTTCGCACGCCGCTTCCGTGATCGGGGCGCCGCCGATGACGATCTTCACGCCGTCGCGCATCCCCGCGGCGGTGAACGCGTCGACCGTCTCCTTCATCGATTCGATCGACAGCGTGAGGACGCCGGAAAGCGCGATGATGCGGATGCCGTTCTCCCTCGCCGCTTCGACGATCGCTTCGGGGCTGACGTCCGTGCCGAGGTCGAGCACGTCGAAGCCGCCGGCCTCGAGGATGATCTTCACGATGTTCTTGCCGATGTCGTGGAGGTCGTTCTTCACCGTCGCGATGAGCATCTTCCCGTAGGAGCCGCCGCCCGTTCCCGCGAGCCGCGGCTTGATCAATTCGACCGCTTCGGTCATGATCTCGCCCGCGAAGATCAGGTCGCCGACGAAGTACTCGCCCTCTTCGAACAGGCGGCCGACCTCGTCCATGCCCTTCTGGCACGCCTCGAGCGCCTCCTCCGCGGTGCCGTCGCCGTCCGCGACCTTCCTCATCTCTTCGAGCAGAACGTCCTCGTCCAGTTCCGCCATGGCGGTCTTTATCGTATCGTACTCCATATGATTCCTTTCTGCCGTCAGCCGTCGCGCAGGATCTGCAAAAACAGAGGCAGCAGCGCCGCGCTCATCGGCTTGAGATAAAACGGGACGATTTCGCGCGAAAAGCGCTTATACCCCTCCGGATATCCAACGTACGGGTTTTCGTCGCCCTGAGAGGCGTTCAGAGGCCTTGCCGGGCCATCCGCGGCGCCGTCCGCCGTTTGCGGTTTCCCTCCGTTTTCCGTTTCCGCCGCGTTCTTCGTTGCGATCTTCTCCTTTGCCGCCGCAATTCCGTTTCCGTCGGCTTTGCACGGCCGCCCGGTCACATACTCGACGACCGCCGCGAGGTTCTCCGGCTTGACGTCGTTCGCGTACGACAGCATCTTGTTTTCCGAGAAGATGAACCCGCCGTTCTTCGCGCCGAGTCCGTCGGCCAGTTCCCCGCACCGCCGGACGCATTCCTCCGGCGTGCCGTTCGCGAGCAGGTCCGTCGTGAGGCCGCCCATGATCGCCGCGTTCGGAAGCGCCTCCCGGAACGCGAACGGATCGTCCGCCTCGATGTGGAACGTCAGCGTCCCCTTCGGATACTTGCGGAAGTACTCCGCGTACCGGAGGATCGAACCCTCCGCGAAAATGCGGACGTTCATGTGCTTCTCCGCGTAGGCGTCGAGCAGTTTCTCCAGAGACGGCCAGTACAGCGTCTCGAACTGCTTCGGGTTCAGCACGTTCTGGGCGAGCATCATCACCGACGCGTCGAAGCAGTACGATTCGTCCGGCTTTCCGCTCTTCTTCACGGTCTCGACGATCGGGTCGATACGGGCTTCGTCCCACGCGCGGACGAACGATTCGACTTCCTCTTTGTTCCGCCGCATCGCGATCGACAGCTGTTTGATGCCGAGCAGGTTCGCGAGCAGTTCCTCGATGCCGAACGAGATCGCGCCCTTCATCGGGTTGTTCGGCGCCATCGACGGAACGCCATAGTCCTTCCTGACCGCGCTTCCGATGCGGATGATGAACGCCGTATAGTCCATATAGGCCTTGAACGCGCGCTTCCACGTCTCTCGGCCGAACGTTCTCCACGCGTCGCCGTACTTCGCGGGCAGGACCGTCTCCCACGTATACCGCGCCGGATCGGCGAGGAAGTCTTTGAGCGTCTCCGGCGTGCAGTGGGCATGGTCGCGGATCGCGATCGCCTCGGGCGTGTAGTAATAGTAACCGCCCGGTCCGAGCGTCTCCGTCACGCCGAACTGGTTGCGGATGCCGTAGTCGAGCAGGCCGTCGACCGGATACGCGTCGAGGAACGCGCGGACGCATTCCTCCATCACGGCGTAGTCGGTCATCGCCTCGTCGAGCGTATGGCCCGCGTGGAAGACCTTCCACGTCACGGCAGACGAAAAGTACGGCACACGGTCCACCGGTTCGAACCGCGCCGCGCTCCGGAAGAGGCCGATGCGCCCGGTCTGGAGCTGTTTCGCGTCCATATGGCCTCCTTTCACGTTGCCGACCAATTATCTGAATACTAAAATTACTGTAACACACAAGCGCGCCGAACGCAAAAGTATGTTACAATACCCGTATGAAATCTCAACGCGCCACAACTGAATCTGCCGGCGCAGCCGCGCGCGAGGCCCACGACTTCACCCTCGGCCTCGCGCTGTTCGACTATATTCCCGTATGGTTTTTTACGTTCGCCGTGCTGTTCCTCGCGGCGGCCTGGCCGCTCCGCGCGGCGGATTCGCCGGTCCCGGTCGATCCGTCCGCGCCGCCGGTCAGCCTCACGGCCCGTTACGTCGCGAACCCGGCCGCCCTCGCCGCCTCCCGGACCGGCCACACCGTCTTCTGCGCCGGCGCCCTGATCGCCGTCTTCGCGGGTTTCGCGAAGGCGACGTGGAAGCTTCTGCTCGTCCTGAAGGCCCAGGGCGGAGCGAAGCGCGTCAGCCAAAAGACGGTCGACTTTCTCGGCGCCCGTTTCTTCCCGCGCCAGCTCACCGGCCTTCTCCTGATGGCCGTCGCGTTCCTGATCGCGCGGCGGGCGTTCCACTGGAATCGCATCCTCCCCGCGTGCGGCCGCTTTCCCGCGCTCCTGTTCCTGATCCTGATGTCCCTCGCCTTCCTCGCGACCGGCTACGTCCGCGCGAAGAAGTTCGACCGCCTCTCGGCCCGCTCAAACTGGCTCGCCGAGATCCTGAACTGCGTGATGCAGGCCTCGTTCCTCGGCCTCGTCCTCTCCCTCCTCGCCGCGTGACCCGCGAACGATCGTCATCGATCGTCGATTCCGACGAGTATTCCATCTTTCAGAATCCCTTCCGCCGTCTCCTTCACGAACGCGTCTGCCCGTTCCGGCGTCAGATAGCGGTATTTTCTGTGCAGGTCTCCATGTTCGCCGTTT
>JAEEUO010000201.1 GCA_016286935.1 Bacillota bacterium
GGCAGAGTCCCACAGGCGGCAGGTGTCCGGGCTGATCTCATCCGCCAGGATGACGGTGCCGTCCGGCAGTCTCCCGAATTCCAGTTTGAAATCCACAAGCGTAACCCCGCAGGAAGCCCAGAAATGTTTCAGGATCTCGTCGATGCGAAGCGCCAGGTTCCGTATCGTCACCAGTTCCTCCCGAGTCGCGAGCCCCAGCCCCAGGACGTGGGATCCGTTGATCAATGGATCCCCCAGGGAATCGTTTTTATAAGAGAACTCCAGTGTCGGAGAAAGAAGAGGCGTACCCTCAACCACACCGTAGTTGCGTGAAAAGGACCCCGCTGCGATGTTGCGGACGATCACCTCGAGCGGGATGATCCCGACTTTCTTCACGAGCGTATCGCGTTCGCTGAGTTCCTCCACGAAATGCGTGGGCACGCCCTGCTTCTCCAAAAGGCGCATGAGGCGGTTGCTCATCCGGTTGTTGATGATCCCCTTGCCTTCGATCGTTCCTCTTTTCTGCCCGTTGAAAGCCGTCGCGTCATCCTTGTAGGACACGATCAGAAGACCCGGATCGTCTGTCGCGAACACTTTCTTCGCTTTGCCTTCATAGAGCTGCTCTCTCTTTTCCATGGTATTTCCTTTCTTCAGACATGCAGAAGACGGTCGATCATTCGACCGTCACGGATTTGGCAAGATTCTTGGGTTTGTCGATATCGCAGCCGTTCTCCCTGGCCACATGGTAGGCCAGAAGCTGCAGCGGGACGATCTCGATCACGGCAGAGAAAAGCGGATCTACCGGCGGGATGAAGAGCAGATCGTCCGCGACCGAAACGATCTGCCGGTTGCTGCGGAACGTGAGCGCAAGGACTTCCGCGCCGCGGGACTTGACCTCGACGATATTGCTCAGTGTCTTCTCCATGATGGAGGCGTTGCAGCACAGCGCGATGACCGGCTGGTGCTCCTCGATCAGAGCGATCGTACCGTGTTTGAGTTCCCCTGCGGCATAAGCCTCCGAATGAAGATAGGAGATCTCCTTCATCTTCAGGGCGCCTTCCAGCGCGACCGCGTAGTCCGTGTTTCTGCCGATGAAGAACAGCGCCTTGCTCGCGTGGTACTTTCTGGCCAGTGCAGGGATCGAAGGGTTCATGTCGATAGCCTGCTGGATCCTGCGGGGCAGTGCCTGCAGCGTATCGGTCAGCGCGGCTTCGTTCTGCAGGAGCCCCAGATGTTTTGCGATATAGGCCGCCAGCATATACAAAACGGCGATCTGAGTCGTATAGCCCTTCGTCGTCGCGACGGCGATCTCGGGCCCGGCCCACGTGTAGAGGACCGCGTCGGCGAGCTTCGCGATCGTCGAGCCGACGACGTTGACGATCGCGAGGACCGTCGCCCCCGCCTCCCTGCACTTCTTCATCGCGGCGATCGTATCGGCCGTCTCGCCCGACTGGCTGACGACGATCACGAGCGTCCTTTCGCCGATCACGGGGTCGCCGTAGCGGAGCTCGCTCGCGACCTCCGCCTCCGCCGGGATGCGGCAGAGCTTGCGGATCAGGTACCGTCCGACGACGCCCGCGTGGTACGCGGAACCGCAGGCCGTGATGAGGATGCTGTCATAGTTCTTCATATCGAGGCCGAGTTCCTCGAAGCACACACAGCCGCCTTTGATGCGCGGCTCGATCGTCGCCTTCAAAGCCGCCGGCTGCTCCATGATCTCCTTGAGCATGAAGTGGTCGTAGCCGTTCTTCTCGGCCGACGCGACGTCCCACGTGACGTGGCGCTCCTCCTTTTTGACCGCGCGTCCCGCGTGGTCGAAGACGGTGATGCGGTCGGGCGTGATCTCCGCGATCTCGCCGTCGTCCATGTCGATGACGTTCTTCGTGTGGCTGACGAGCGCGGTGATGTCCGACGCGAAGAAGTTCTCCCCCGCGCCGATGCCGATGATCAGAGGGCTCGCGGCGCGCGCGGCGTAGAGCGTCCCCGGCACGTCCGCCGACAGGACGCCGACGGCGTACGACCCTTCGAGCCGCGACACGGTGCGGAGCAGCGCCTGCTTGATGTCGCCCTCGTAATACGATCCGAGGAGCTGGACGATGACCTCCGTATCGGTCTCGCTCTGAAACGCCACGCCCTCCGCCTCGAGCTCCTTCCGCAGCTCCGCGAAGTTTTCGATGATGCCGTTGTGGACGACCGCGAAACGGCCGTCCTGGGACATATGGGGATGGGCGTTGACGTCGTTCGGCACGCCGTGGGTCGCCCAGCGCGTGTGGCCGATGCCCGAAACGCCCGGCATGCCGCCGGTGGCGCGGACCTTGTCGATCAGCGCGTCGACCTTCCCCGACGTCTTCGTCATCGCGATCGCGCCGTCCTTCTGGACGGCGATCCCCGCGGAGTCGTAGCCTCTGTATTCAAGATGCTTCAGCCCGTCCAGAAGGACCGGCGCCGCCTGGGAGCGGCCGGTGAATCCGACGATCCCGCACATGGCTATTCTCCTTTCCGCGCCGCGAGCGACGCCTCGATGAACGCCCTGAAGAGCGGCTGCGGCTTATCCGGGCGGCTCTTGAACTCGGGATGGTACTGGACGCCGACGAAAAACGGCCGGTCCGAAAGCTCGACCGTCTCGACGAGGCGTCCGTCGGGCGAGAGGCCGGAGAGCGTGAGGCCCGCCTTCTGCAGGATCTCACGGTAATCGTTGTTGAATTCGTAGCGGTGGCGGTGGCGTTCGCTGATGCGCAGGGAGCCGTAGCACCGCTCCATCACCGTCCCGGGCACGATCTCGCACGGATAGGCGCCGAGGCGGAGCGTGCCGCCCTTGTCGATCGTGTCGCTCTGGCCGGGCATGAAGTCGATGACCTTGTTTTTGCACTGCTCGTCGAATTCCCCCGAGTTCGCGTCGCGGATCCCCGCGGCGTTCCTGGCGAATTCGATGACGGCGATCTGCATCCCGAGGCAGATCCCGAAGTACGGGACGTTGCGCGTCCGCGCGTAGTTGGCGGTGAGGATCATGCCCTCGATGCCGCGGTTGCCGAAGCCGCCGGGAACGATGATGCCGTCGACGTTCGCGAGCCGGTCCGCGACGTTCTCCGCGGTCAGCTCCTCCGAGTCGATCCACTCGATGTCGACGTAGGCGCCGGACGCGTATCCCGCGTGGCGGAGCGCCTCCGCGACGGAGAGATACGCGTCGTGGAGTCCG
>JAEEUO010000202.1 GCA_016286935.1 Bacillota bacterium
GTCGTTGACGCACATCGCGACGCAGTCGATGCCGACCGTGTCGTGCTTTCCGAGAAGCTGGGCGATGCGCTGCTTCGTGCCGACGCCGTCCGTCCCCGAGACGAGGATCGGTTCGGCCATTCCCGTGAGATCGGGCGCGAACAGGCCGCCGAAGCCGCCGATGTCGGACACGACGCCGGGGATGAACGTACGCTGGACGTGCTCCTTCATCAGCCGGACGCCTTCGTAGCCCGCGTTGATGTTCACGCCGGCCGCCGCGTACGCGTTCGAATACGATTTTTCCATGGGGAGACCTACTATTCCTTTCCGGTCCAGCAGTACGTGCAGACCTTGTTTCTGTCGATGCCGATGGCTTCGAGGAAGCCGTCGAGGGACTGGTAGCCGAGGCTGTCGAAGCCGAACGTCTCGCAGATGCGCTTCAGAAGGCACTTGCCGCGTTCGGTCGCCGCGTCGGCGTACTCTTCGATGTGGTTCTGGCCCTCGTCGCCCTCCAGCTCCTGGATCACGCGGCGCGCGAGGAGCTCCATATCCGAATTCGTGCGGGAGAAGTTCAGGTATTTGCACGAATACATGATCGGCGGGCAGGCAGACCGCATATGGACTTCCTTCGCGCCCGATTCGTAGAGGAAATCGACCGTTTCGCGGAGCTGGGTCCCGCGGACGATCGAATCGTCGACGAAGAGCAGTTTTTTGCCGTCGATCAGCTCGGGCACGGGGATCTGTTTCATCTTCGCGACCATGTTGCGGACTTCCTGGTTCTCAGGCGTGAAGGAACGCGGCCACGTCGGCGTGTATTTCACGAACGGACGGGCGAAGTGTTTGCCCGAGCGGTTCGCGTACCCGATCGCGTGGGGAACGCCGGAATCGGGAACGCCCGCGACGAAATCGACGTCCGGGAGCGTCCCCTTCGCCATCTCGTCGCGCGCCATGATCTCGCCGTTCCGGCAGCGCATGATCTCGACGTTCACGCCCTCGTAGTTCGAGTTCGGATAGCCGTAGTACGCCCAGAGGAACGCGCAGATCTTGAGGTTGTCGTTCGGGGGCGACAGGACCTCCATCGCGTCCGGCGTCATCCGCACGATCTCGCCCGGTCCGAGTTCGTGGCAGTCCTCGTAGCCGAGCTTGTGGTAGGCGAACGATTCGAACGAGACGCAGTAGCCGCCGTCCTTCTTTCCGATCAGCGCCGGAAGCCTTCCCTCGTCGTCGCGCGCGACGATGAGGTCGCCCTGTTCGGTCACGAGCAGCATCGACATCGAGCCCTCGATCGTCTTCTGGGCGTGGCGGATCCCGTCGAGGAGCGAATCGCCCTCGTTGATCAGCGACGCGACGAGTTCGGTCGTGTTGACGCGGCCGGAGCTCATCGCCATGAACTGGTTGCTGTGGCCCTCCAGAAACCCGTTCACGATCGCGTCGTAGTTCGAGATCTTGCCGACCGTCGCGATCGCGTAGAGGCCGAGCTTCGAGCGGACGAGGAGCGGCTGGGGATCGGAGTCGCTGATCGCGCCGATGCCGCACGTCCCGCGGAACTCCGCGAGGTCGTCCTCGAACTTCGTCCGGAACGGGGTGTTGTTGATGGAGTGGATCTCGCGCGAAAACCCGGTCTCGCGATCCCAGAAGGCGAGGCCTGCGTTTTTCGTGCCGAGATGGCTGTGGTAGTCGGTGCCGAAGAATACATCCAGCACAACGTCGCGGCGGCCGACTGCGCCGAAGAAGCCGCCCATTACGCGAAGAAGAGCTCGGAGAGCGTCATCGGCTGGATGTACTCGCCGTCCTTGTAGACGCGCATGTTGCCGGAGGCGATCTCGTCGATCAGCATGACCTTGCCGTCCGCGTCGTAGCCGTATTCGAATTTGATGTCGTAGAGGTCGAGGCCGCGCGCCTTCATCTCATCCGCGACGATCGCGGTGATCTTCTGGGTCATGTCGACGATGTCGTCGTACTGTTCCGCGGTCATCACGCCGAGGCAGATCAGGCCGTCCTTCGTGACGAGCGGATCGCCGAGCGCGTCGTTCTTGAACGTCGTTTCGACGTAGGCGGGGAGGTCGTCGCCTTCGTTGCAGTAGTCCTTATAGCGGCGGTAGAACGAGCCGACGGCCTTGTAGCGGCAGATGACCTCGAGGCCCTTGCCGAACACCTTCGCGGGGAGGACTTCCATGGTCGTGTTCGCGAGGTCCGCGGAGACGAAGTGGGTGCGGATCCCGGCCGCGTTGATCTTCTCGAAGAAGTAGATCGACATGCGGAGGTTGACGTCGCCGACGCCGTCGATCGTCAGGCCGACTTCGTTCATGCCCGGATCGAACACGCCGTCCTTTCCGGTGACGTCGTCCTTGAATTTGAGCAGGTAGTTGCCGTTCGGCAGTTCATAGACGTTTTTGGTTTTGCCGGTGTAGACGAGTTTGTTTTCCATTTGTGGGTTCCCCTTTCAAGAGCGTTTCGATGTGTATTTCAAGCGGTTTGGTAACGGTTTATGGCGAAGCGCGGAGCCGTCGGCGCCGCGCGTCGGATCGGTTCTCAGAGCTCCTCGGCGAGCGCCGCGTCCTTCTTCAGAACGGCGGCTCTGTCCTTCTCGCGCTTTTCGGCGAGGTCGGCCGCGAGTTCCTCGTTTCCGAGCGCGAGGATCTCGATCGCGAGGAGCGCCGCGTTCGCGCCGCCGTTCAGGGCGACCGTCGCGACGGGGATCCCCGACGGCATCTGGACCGTCGAGAGGAGCGCGTCGAGCCCGTCGAGAGCGCCGCCCCTGCAGGGGACGCCGATCACGGGAAGCGTCGTGTTCGCCGCGCAGGCGCCGGCAAGATGGGCCGCCATTCCCGCGAACGCGATGATGACGCCGAAGCCGTTCTTCCGCGCGTTCTTCACGAACGCCGCCGCCTCCTCGGGCGTGCGATGGGCGGAATAGATGTGGGCCTCGTACGGGATCCCGAAGGCTGTGAGCTGGTCGATTGCTTTCCGGACGACGGGGAGATCGCTGTCGCTCCCCATAACGATTCCAACTTTTTTCATGGTGGTTTTCCTCTTTCCCGGCGGGTCCCCGGTCTCTGAAAAGAAAAAGAGCGCACTTACCCCTTTTCGGTAAAGTGTGCCCAGACGGTCGGCAGATATCGCTCATCGCTCCCTCGTGGTGCTCCACTCGAAACCGCCGGTTGCAACAAGCTGTTCAATTCCTG